>JBFFZT010000333.1:0-3365 GCA_041568535.1 Burkholderiales bacterium
ACTGGTGGAAACGCGCCAGGTCACGGTGCCGCTGAAGGCGCCGCACCATGCCACCGACATCTTCCTCTCGGCCGATATCGCGGGCGGCTACGGCTGGCTTTTCCCGAAGGGCGAGGTGGCGAACCTCGGCGCCGGGGTCGAGCCGCGGCACAAGGCGCGCCTGAAGCCGATCGTCGAGCGGCTGCACGCCGAGCTGGGCGAGCGCGTCGGCCGCAAGGTGCTCGCCACGACCGGCGGCGCGATCCCGGTGGGCGGGATGCTCGAGCCCTGGGGGCTGCTCGGCGAGACGCTGGTGCTGCTTGCGGGCGACGCCGCGGGGCTCGCCAACCCGGTGACCGGCGCCGGCATCGCGGCAGCGGTGCATTCGGGCCGGCTCGCGGGCGAGGCCGCGGCGCGCAACGCGCCCGAAGCCTACGAAGAGGAGCTTTGCGACGTGTTCGGCGCCGCGCTCGAGCGCGCGCTGCGCCGGCGTCGCGAGCTGCTCGCGCAAACCCCGAGCAAGGCCGCGCTGCGGCGCGGCTGGATCGCCTATCCGGAGTACTGGCAATGAGCTGCTTCGAGCCGAATGGAGAAATGCGGGAGAAGATGGCCCCGCGCGCGCCGGGCGTCATTCCGATCGAGTTCAGGAACGGCGCGCGCGTGAAGGCGGCCGACGTGCCGCCGCAGGGCGTGTACCGCCCGAACTACAACTTCCTCACGCCCAACATGCGCTCGCCCGAGTACGTGCAGATGTCGACGGCCGCGGCGCTCACGCTCGGCATCATGGAAGGGCGCATGCACCGCACCTCGTGCACGCGCTGCCTGAACCTCCTGCTCACCTATCCCGAGGGCTGCCGCGCCAACTGCGCGTACTGCGGCCTCGCGCGCCACCGCGAAGCCGAGCGCAACTACGCCGACCGCAACTTCATCCGCGTCGACTGGCCGGCGGTGCCGCTCGCGCAGGCGATCGACATCGTGGCGAAAGACGGCGCGAAGAGCGCGTTCCACCGGATGTGCATCTCGATGATCACGCACCCGCGCTCGGATGACGACACGCGCACGGTGCTCAAGGCCTGGACCGACCGCATCGACCCGGCGACCATCCCGGTGTCGATCCTGTCCAACCCCACCACCATGACGCGCGCGGACGTCAAGCATCTGAAGGACCTCGGCGCCGACATCTTCACCGTCGCGCTCGATGCGGCGACGCCCGAGATCTTCGACCGCACGCGCGGCAAGGGCGTGCAGTCGCCGCACTCGTGGGCGCATTACTGGAAGATCCTGATGGCGGCGCGCGAGATCTTCGGCCCGCAGAAGTTCGGCGCGCACATCATCGTCGGCATGGGCGAAACGGAGTACGACGTGCTCACGCTGGTGCAGAAGCTCGTCGACCTCGGCGGGCACAGCCACATGTTCTGCTTCTTCCCGGAGAAGGGCTCGCTCATGGACCACCTGCCGGCGACGCCGCGCGAGCAGTGGCGCCGCGTGCAGCTCGCGCGCTACCTGATCGACTACCGCGACGGCCGGGTGGAGAAGATGAAGTTCGACGAGGCGGGACGCGTCGTCGACTACGGCATCCCCCAGTCCGAGCTCGACGCGATCATCGGCGAGGGCATCGCCTTCCGCACCTCGGGCTGCCCGGGCAAATTCCGCGACGACGTCTCGGCTTGCGACCGCCCCTACGGCGATTCGCCGCCCTCCAACATCGCCAGCTACCCCTTCCAGCCGAACGGCCACGACCTGAGGAAGATCCGGCGCCAGCTGCGCACGTGAGCCTTCAGGTCGTCCAGCACACTTCGGCGGAGTTCCTCGGGCTGATCGAGGATCACCTCGAGGGGCGCAGTATCCGGTTTCACTACTGCCGGCCGTTCACGGGCAAGGTGCCGCTGCCCAAGCCCGAGAGCCTCGACCAGGGGCTCGTGCTCCTCGGCGGCGGGCCGTGGGGCAGCGCCGGGTCGCGCGACGTGCCGACGCTCGCGCAGGAAGTCGAGCTGACGCGCGCGGCGCTCGCGGCGGGCAAGACCGTCCTCGGCATCGGCCTCGGGGCGCAGATCCTCGCCCTCGCCGCCGGCGGGCGCACCGAGCCCGCGGCCCTGGAGTTCTCCGTCGGCACGGCGACGCGTGCGAGCGAGGGCGCGCTCAACGGCTACCTGCCGGCCGAGTATCCGCTCGCGATCTACATGCGCGACTGGCCCGTGCCGCCCCCCGGAGCGCAAGTGCTCGCTTACGACGCCAAGGGGCGCGCCGCGCTATGGCAGGTCGGATCCAACGCGCTCGGCTTCGCCGGGCACCCGGGGCTCAAGGTGGCGATGGTCGAAGACCTGATCATGGAATTCGAGGAAGCGCCGCCGCAGATTGAGCCGGGCCTCGCGCAGTTGCGCGCTGTGCAGCGCAACATCGAAGACGCGCTAGTTCCGCTTATGACCGGCGTCGTGCAATTGATGGGCTGGATGCGCTGAGCAGCGTTGAATTTTAGGATTCTCTAATATAACCTCGGGGCTTCGAGGAGGGCGCCGCGCATGACCAAGAAGCTGGTAATCGTGATGGCCAACACCGATCCGCGCAACGGCGAGGAGCTCGGCGCGCCGATCTTCCAGGCCTCGGTCGCCGCGGCCATGGACTACGCGGTGGACGTGATCTGCACCGCCACCGCCGGCCGCCTGATGAAGAAGGGCGTCGCCGAGAAGCTGTTCGTGAAGGAAGGCTCGCCCAAGTCGGTGTACGACTTCATCAAGGAGGCGCACGAGGCGGGCGTGAAGTTCTACTGCTGCTCGCCGAACCTGGACCTTTTCGACATGAAGGCCGAGGACCTGATCCCGGAATGCGAGGGCGTGGTCGGCGGCGCCCACTTGATCGAGGAAGTGATGGAAGGCGACTGCAAGGTGATGACCTACTGATGGCGCACGCCGAGACCAGCACGCGCGTCCAGAAGCACATTGGCGACCCGGTCGGCGACAGCGCGCCGCTGCCGCGCGCCAAGCTCGAGGAGATCTTCGCCGACATCCAGTCGGACCTGCGCTACGACCACGAGCTGAACGGCTGCCTCAATTGCGGCATCTGCACCGCCACCTGCCCGGCGGCGCACTACTACGATTTCTCGCCGCGCGAGATCGTGCAGCTGCTGTGGACCGAGAACCTCGAGGGCATCTACGACGCGATGCAGGAGAAGATCTGGGCCTGCGCCCAGTGCTATACCTGCGCCGCGCGCTGCCCGTTCGGCAACTCGCCCGGCGGCCTCGTCATGCTGATGCGCGAGACCGCCATCAAGCACCAGATGGAGTCGGCGAAGAACGTGCTGCGGCCGTTCTCGCGCGTGATGCTGAAGCTGATCTCGACCGGCAACCAGCTCGCGCCGGACATGATCAACAAGGACCACTTCGCCGACT
>JBFFZT010000334.1:0-3361 GCA_041568535.1 Burkholderiales bacterium
AGCGCGGGCGCCAGCACTTCGGCGTGCTGGGCGGCCTCACCGCGCTCCTCGGCGCAGTCATCGTCGGCGCCGGCTACCTGTATATCGCGGGCCTGATCTCGACGCAGGACCAGCGCAACGCGTTTTTGCGCTCGGAGATCGCCAAGCTGGACAAGGAAATCGCCGAGATCAAGAAGCTGAAGGACGAAATCGCGGCGCTGCTGGCGCGCAAGCAGATCATCGAAACGCTGCAGGCCGACCGGGCGCAGACCGTGCACCTCCTGGATCAGCTGGTGCGGCAGATGCCCGAGGGCGTGTATCTGCGTCAGCTGCGCCAGCGCGGCCTGGCGGTCAACGTGCAGGGTTACGCTCAGTCCAATGCGCGCGTTTCCACGCTGATGCGCAACATCGAGTCCTCGCCGTGGCTGTCGAACCCGCAGCTCATCGAGATCAAGGCGACGCGCGTGGGCAACAAGCGGCTGTCCGAGTTCACCATGAACCTGCAGCTGAAGCGCGTGCAGCTCAAGGAAGCGCCCAAGGATGCCGCGCCGGCGAAAAAGGGCTGAGCCATGGCGATGAGCATCGACTTCAAGCAGATAGCGGAAGATTTCAAGGCCACCAACTGGCGCGACCCGGGCACCTGGAGCGCGATCCCCAAGGCGGTGGTGCTGGTGGCGATCGTGACGGCGCTGCCGGTGCTGGGCTATTTCGGCCTGTGGCAGGGCCAGCTCGAGGAGCTGGAATCGGGCAAGGCCGCGGAGGCGAAGTTCAAGATCGACTACGTGAACAAGAAGCGCCAGGCGGTCAACCTCGACCTGCACAAGCAGCAGCTGCGCGAGATCGACACGCAGTTCGGCGCGTTGCTCAAGCAGCTGCCCAACCGCTCGCAGATGGACGCGCTGCTCGTCGACATTAACCAGGCAGGCCTGGGCCGCGGGCTGCAGTTCGAGCTGTTCAAGCCGGCCGCCCAGGAGATCGTGCGCGACTTCTACGCGGAGCTGCCGATCACGGTGAAGGTGGTCGGCGTGTATCACGACATGGGCGCGTTCGCGAGCGACGTCGGCCAGCTCTCGCGCATCGTCACGCTGAACGACGTGGCGATCCAGGCCGCCAAGGACGGGACCCTGGTGATGGACGTGACCGCGCGCACCTTCCGCTACCTGGACGACGAAGAAGTCGCCGCGCAGCGCAAGGCGGCAGCCGGCGCGCGCAAGGGCCGGAAATGACGCGCCTGCTGCTGGTCGCCTGCGTCGCCCTGCTCGCCGCCTGCGAGGGCGAGCAGTACAGCGACCTGAAGAAGGAACTGAACGAAATGACCAAGGACCTGCGCGGCCGGGTGGACCCGCTGCCGCAGGTGCGGCCCTACGAGCCGGTGCCCTACCAGGCGGAGAACGAGGTCGACCCGTTCCGCCCCGACCGCATCGAGGTCGCGGCGGCGGCCGGGACCGGTCCGGCGGCCAGCGGCAAGCAGCCCGACCTCGACCGGCCGAAGGAGCCGCTCGAGGCGTTCCCGCTGGAGTCGATCCAGATGGTGGGCTCGCTCACGCAGGGGCGCGAGACGTTCGGCCTGGTGAAGGCCGGCCCCAACCTGTACCGGGTGAAGAAGGGCAACTACATGGGGCAGAACTTCGGCGTCATCACCGGCATCGACGAAGTGCAGATCAGCCTGAAAGAGCTGATCCAGGAAGGCAGCGGGGAATGGATCGAGCGGGCGAGCTCGCTGCAACTGCAGGAGGTAAAGAAATGACAACCATCCACATCGTGCGTGATGTCCTGCGTGCGTTCGTTCTTTGCCTCGCGAGCACCGGCATCGCTCTCGCCCAGGCCAACAGCATCGAGGCGGTCGACGTCTCGCAGCAGGGCGGCAAGGTGGTGCTGCGCATCACCACCAAGGAGGCGCTGAAGGCCGCGCCGCCGAGCTTCAGCGTCGCCAACCCGGCGCGCATCGCCTTCGATTTCGCCGGCACCGTGAACGCGCTCGGCCGCTCCAGCCAGGACGTCGCCCAGGGCGAGCTGCGTTCGCTGAACCTGGTGCAGGCGCCGGACAAGACGCGCCTGGTGCTCAACCTGCGCCGTCCGGTGGCGCACGAGGTGGTGCTCGACGGCCGCAGCGTGGTGGTGACGCTGGCCGCGGCCGCCGTGCCCGCGGGCGACAAGGTGGCCAACTTCGCCGAAGGACGGGGCGAATCGAAGCACGCGATCCGCGACATCGATTTCCGGCGCGGGCGCACCGGCGAAGGCCGCGTGGTCGTGGACCTGTCGGACACCTCGACCGGCATCGACATCCGCCAGCAGGGCCAGAACATCATCGTCGATTTCCTGAAGACCGCGTTGCCCGACAACCTGCGCCGGCGCCTGGACGTGGTGGATTTCGCCACGCCGGTGCAGACCATCAGCACCTTCCAGCAGGGCGAGAACGTGCGCATGGTGATCGAGCCGCGCGGGCAGTGGGACCACAACGCCTACCAGTCGGACACGCAGTTCGTCGTCGAGGTGAAGCCGGTGCTCCCCGACGCGACGCCGAAGAAAGGCCAGTACGTCGGCGAGAAGCTTTCGCTCAACTTCCAGAACGTGGAAGTGCGCGCGGTGCTCAACGTGCTCGCGGACTTCACCGACCTCAACATCAACCCCAGCGACTCGGTGGGCGGCAACATCACGCTGCGCCTGAAGGACGTGCCCTGGGACCAGGCAATGGACATCATCCTGCAGACGCGCGGCCTCGACAGCCGGCGCAACGGCAACGTCATCTGGATCGCGCCGCGCGACGAGCTGGCGACGCGCGAGAAGCTGGCGCTGGAGGCGACGCAGCAGATCCAGGACCTCGAGCAGACGCGCACCGAGGCGTTCCAGATGAACTACCAGAAGGCGGCCGACGTCGCCAAGCTGCTCTCGGATAAGACGCAGCCGATCCTGTCCAAGCGCGGCAGCGCCGTGGTCGATTCGCGCACCAACACGCTATTCGTGCAGGACACGCCGACGCGGCTCGAGGAGGTGAGGAAGCTGATCACCAAGATCGACGTGCCGGTGCGCCAGGTGATGATCGAGGCGCGCATCGTGGAGGCGAGCGACAGTTTCTCCAAGAGCCTGGGCGTGCGCTTCGGCTACAACGAACCCGGCGGCAACAACCAGGGCAATTCGTTCATCGGCGATACGCGATACCTCTTGAGCGGCAACGTCATCGGCGGTACCGGCGAGCGCACGAACCAGACGCCGCCGACGCCGACCGGCTACTTCCCGGACACGTTCTTCACCAATCTGCCTGCGACCGGCTTCAACGCCTTCAATCCTGGTCAGGTGTCGCTGGCGCTGTTCAATCGGTCGCTGACGCGGTTCATCAACCTGGAGCTGAGCGCGCTGGAGGCCGACGGCAGGGGCAAGATCG
>JBFFZT010000335.1:0-3350 GCA_041568535.1 Burkholderiales bacterium
GCGAGCTGTTCAAGGACGAGGTGCGGGAGCTGGGCCTCGCGCTCGGCCTGCCGCGCGAGATGGTATTCCGCCACCCGTTCCCGGGGCCGGGGCTCGGCGTACGCATCCTCGGCGAGGTGAAGCGCGAGTACGCCGAGCTGCTGCGCCGCGCAGACGACATTTTCATCCAGGAGCTGCGCGCCGCCGACTGGTACGACAAGACGGCGCAGGCGTTCGCCGTCTTCCTGCCGGTGCGATCGGTGGGCGTGATGGGCGACGGCCGCACTTACGAGTATGTGGTGGCCCTGCGCGCCGTGCAGACCACGGATTTCATGACCGCCGACTGGGCGCCGCTGCCGCACGCGCTTCTCGCCCGGATCGCCGGCCGCATCATCAACGAGGTGCGCGGCATCAACCGCGTGACCTACGACATTTCCTCCAAGCCGCCCGCCACGATCGAGTGGGAATAATTGGTGCGGCGCACCATCCGCGCCGAGGTTGGAATTCATCCGCCAGTCCACTATGATGGGTTGGTCCGCGGCAATCCGGCGGAGCAGCAGCAGGGCCGGGCCCGACGTTGGGAGCGTTCGGGACAGGCCAAATCAAAGCCCAAAATGGAGGAGGACCGCATGAAGCGAAATACAACGCTCAAGCTCGTGGCCGCCGGAGTGGCCGTAGCGCTGGCGGCAGCATCGGGCAGCGCGCTGGCCCAGAAGCGGGTCAACTGGAAGATGCAGAGCGCCTTCGGCAGCACGCTGCCGCACCTCGGCACGTCGGGCGTGCGCTTCGCAGACAACGTCAAGGAAGCAAGCGACGGTCGTTTCGACATCAAGTTCTTCGAACCCGGCGCGCTGGTGCCGGCGCTCGAGTGCTTCGACGCGGCCGCCAAAGGCTCGGTCGAGTCGTGCTGGACCACGCCCGGATATCACACGGGCAAGCTCGGACCCGGCGTGTCGTTCTTCACCACGGTGCCGTTCGGCCCGACCTTCGGCGAGTTCATGGCATGGAAGCGCCATGGCGGCGGCGACAAGGTGCGCGACGAGATCTACGCCGAGCACGGCCTGATCGCCATCGACTGCTTCGCCATCGGACCCGAGACCTCGGGCTGGTTCAAGAACGAGATCAAGTCGCTCGACCAGCTGAAGGGCATGAAGATGCGCTTCTTCGGCCTGGGCGCGCAGGTGATGCAGAAGCTCGGCGTGTCGACGCAGCTGCTCGCCGCGGCGGATATCTATCCGGCGCTCGAGCGCGGCGTGATCGACGCCACCGAGTTCTCGATGCCCTCGATCGACCAGAAGCTCGGCTTCCACCAGATTGCGAAGAACAACTACTTCCCGGGCTGGCACCAGCAGGTCTCGGTCTCCGAGCTGCTGATGAACCGCAAGGCCTACGAGGAGCTGCCGAAGAACTACAAGAAGCTGCTCGAGCTCGGCCTGGGCGAGTCGGTGATGGCGACCTACGCCGAAACCGAGTGGCGCAATCCGGACGCGATGAACGAAAACGTGCAGAAGTTCGGCGTCAAGAACCGCCGCTGGACCGACGACCAGCTCGCCGCGTTCGAGAAGGCCTGGCGTGAAGTGGTGCAGGAGCAGTCGGCCAAGGACCCGCTGTTCAAGAAGGTCGCCGACAATTTCTACGCCTTCCGCGAGCGCTACAAGGTCTGGGGCGAGGCGCAGCAGCTCAACCCCACGTATCTGAAGTAACCAAGGCAACGCGCGCTATGCGCGCGGCCCTTGCGGCCGAAGGACCGGGGCGCCGGCAGGCGCCCCGGTCGTTTTGCAACCGTTTGGCAACCCCGTTGGCGGGCCTCCAGGTGAATCCATGGAATTGTTGCTGAGAATCGGCAGCCGTCTGCTGAACCGGTACGTCATCGTCATCGGGCTGCTGGTGCTGCTGGGCGCCGGCTACGCCTACGTGTCGAGCCTCACCGGCGAAGCGCAGGAGGAGTTCCTGTACCTGGTGCACGACTTCCTGCCGATCGTCATGTTCGCGACGCTCGCCTTCCTGCTGTTCTCGGGATTCCCGGTGGCGTTCATTCTCGGCGGGCTGGCGATGCTGTTCGGCCTGATCGGCTACTTCTTCGGCGTGTTCAAGTTGATCGAGTTCTTCAACTTCATGCCGCGCATCTGGGGCCAGGCGGCCGAGAACCTGGTGCTGGTGGCGATCCCGGCGTTCGTGTTCATGGGCGTCATGATGGAGCGCAGCGGCATCGCCAACGACCTGCTGTACTGCGTGCAGGTGCTGCTCAAGCGCGTGCCCGGCGCGCTCGCCCTGGCGGTGACCATCATGGGTACGATCCTCGCCGCCATGACCGGCATCATCGGCGCCTCGGTGACCATGATGACGGCGCTCGCGCTGCCGACGATGATTCGGCAAGGCTACAGCCACGGCCTTGCGTGCGGCACCATCGCGGCCTCAGGCACGCTCGGCATTCTCATCCCGCCGAGCATCATGCTGATCATCATGGCCGACCTGCTGTCGGTGTCGGCGGGCGACGTGTTCACCGCCGCGATCATTCCGGGCCTGGCGCTGGCGACGCTCTACATCTTGTATGTGGTCGCGGTCGCCTGGGTAAACCCGAAGATGGCGCCGCCGCTGCCCAAGGACATGCTGACAGTGCCGCAGGGTAAAATGCTGGGTCTGCTCGGTCGCGCGTTCTTTCCGCCGGTGTTCCTGATCGGCATGATCAAGGGCTCGATTCTCTTCGGCTGGGCGACGCCGAGCGAGGCGGGCGCGGTGGGCGCGTTCGGCGCGCTCCTGCTGGCGCTGTTCAACGGGCGGCTGTCGCGCGCGGTCCTCGAAGGCGTGTGCCACACCTCGGCGCGCACCATCGCGATGATCTTCTTCATCATCATCAGCGCCACCTGCTTCGCCTACGTCTACCGCTCGCTCGGCGGCGACGACATCGTCGAGCACCTGATCAAGAGCTCGGGCCTGACCGACTGGGGATTCCTGATCCTGATCATGTCGATCACCTTCGTGCTCGGCTTCTTCCTCGACTGGATCGAGATCACGCTCATCGTGCTGCCGGTGTTCGCGCCGATCGTGGCGACGCTGGACTTCGGCGAGCACGTGCCCAAGGCCGAGATCACCTACTGGTTCATCGTGCTGATGGCGGTCAACCTGCAGACCTCGTTCCTCACGCCGCCGTTCGGCTTCGCGCTGTTCTACCTGAAGGGCATCGCGCCGAAGGAAGTCAAGATCCAGAGCATCTACAAGGGCATCATTCCGTTCGTGCTGCTGCAGCTCACCGCCGTGATCATCGTGCTGACCTTCCCGGACGTGGCGCTGTGGCTGATCCGCACCGATAGTTGAGGACGCACACCATGGCGGCTGTACAGGAATCCGCAAATACCGATGCGCGCGCCAGA
>JBFFZT010000336.1:0-3342 GCA_041568535.1 Burkholderiales bacterium
AAGAAGGACTATGGTCTCGACGTGGTGGGCCTGTCCTCCGGCGTCATCACCGCGCGGCGCTACGACACCGTCTTCGACCACGGGGGGCGCCATGGCGGATAAGTTCGACTTCGGTTTCGACACGCGCATGCTGCACGCCGGCCAGACGCCGGACCCGACGACGGGCGCGCGCGCCATGCCGATCTACCAGACCACGTCGTTCGTGTTCGAGGACACCGAGCACGCGGCGCACCTGTTCGCGCTGAACAAGTTCGGCAACATCTACTCGCGCATCTCCAACCCGACGACCTCGGCGTTCGAGGAGCGCATGGCCTCGCTCGAGGGCGGGGTCGGCGGCCTCGCCGCCGCTTCCGGACAGGGGGCGCAGCTCGTGGCGATCACCACGCTGTTGAAGGCGGGCGACGAGATGGTGTCCTCGAACACGCTCTACGGCGGCACCTACAACCAGTTCGCGCTCACCTTCAAGCGCTTCGGTATCGAGGTGAAGTTCGTCGACGCCGCCGACCCGGAGAATTTCCGCCGCGCGCTCACGCCGCGCACCAAGCTGCTCTACGGCGAGACCATCGGCAACCCCCGGGCGGATGTCTTTCCGATCCGCGAGGTGGCCGAGATCGCGCACGCGCACAGGGTCCCGCTGATGATCGACAACACTTTCGCTTCGCCGTACCTGTGCCGCCCGATCGAGCACGGCGCCGACATCGTCGTGCACTCGGCGACCAAGTTCATCGGCGGGCACGGCACCTCGATCGGCGGCGTGATCGTGGACGGCGGCACCTTCCCCTGGGACAACGGCACGTTCCCCGAGATGGTCGAGCCCTCGCCGGGCTACCACGGCATGCGCTACTGGGAGACCTTCGGCAACTTCACCTTCATCATGAAGGCGCGCGTGGAGATGATGCGGGATCTGGGCGCCTGCATGAGCCCGTTCAACGCGTTCCTGTTCCTGCAGGGGCTGGAGACGCTGTCCATGCGCATGGAGCGCCACGCCGCGAACGCGCGCGCCGTCGCCGAGTGGCTCGAGCGCCACAAGGCGGTGGGCTGGGTAAGCTACCCGGGGCTTGCCTCGAGCAAGTTTCACGCGCGCGCGCAGCAGTACCTGCCCAAGGGCCCCGGCGCGATCTTCGCCTTCGGCGTCAAGGGCGGGCGCGAGGCGGGCAAGCGCTTCATCGAGGCGGTCAAGCTGCACTCGCACCTCGCCAACGTGGGCGACGCGAAGAGCCTCGTCATCCATCCGGCGAGCACCACGCACCAGCAGCTCACCGACGAGGAGCAGCTCGCCGCCGGCATCGGGCCGGACATGATCCGCATCTCGGTGGGGCTGGAGAACGTCGAGGACCTGCAGTGGGACCTCGACCAGGCGCTCGCCGCGTCGCAGAAGCGAGGCTGATCAGGCAAGCGGCGGCGCGGATCCCTCAGCGACCTCTGCGGCGCGCGCGGGCAGCGCGGCGCGCACCGCCTCGCGCTCGGCGTCGCTCATCTGGCTCCAGCGCGCGATCTCGTCGAGCGTGCGCTGGCAGCCGCGGCAGTAGCGGTTCTCGGCGTCCATGACGCACACCTTGTTGCAGGGCGACTTCACGCCGCTTTCGCCGCGATCGCCTTGCCGGCCTTCGATTGCGGCTCCTTGCCGATGACGCCGCAGATCCACTGCCCGGTGGCGACGAGCTTCGCGAGATCGATGCCGGTATCGATGCCCAGGCCGTGCAGCATGTACACCACGTCCTCGGTGGCGACGTTGCCCGAGGCGCCCTTGGCGTAGGGGCAGCCGCCCAGACCCGCCACCGACGAGTCGAAGGTCGCCACGCCCATCTCGAGCGAGGCGTAGATGTTGGCGAGCGCCTGGCCGTAGGTATCGTGGTAGTGGCCGGCGAGCCGCTCGATCGGCACTTCCCGGGCGCAGGCTTCGATCATCGCCTTCGTCCTGCCCGGCGTGCCGGTGCCGATGGTGTCGCCGAGCGAGATCTCGTAGCAGCCCATGTCGTGCAGCGCGCGCGCCACCGCGGCGACCCTGGCGGGCGCGATGTCGCCCTCGTAGGGGCAGCCGAGCACGCAGGAGATGTAGCCGCGCACCTTGATGCCGGCCTTCTGCGCGGCTTCGGCCACCGGCCGGAAACGCTCCAGACTCTCCGCGATCGAGCAGTTGATGTTCTTCTTCGAGAACGACTCGGAGGCCGCGCCGAACACCGCGACCTCGGTCGCGCCCGCGGCGCGCGCCGCTTCGAAGCCCTTGAGGTTGGGTGTGAGCACCGGGTAGGACACGCCGGGCTTGCGGCGGATGCCTTCCAGCACCTCCGTGTGGTCGGCCATCTGCGGGATCCACTTCGGCGAGACGAACGCGGTCGCCTCCACCGCCGGCAGGCCCGCATCGGCGAGCCGCCCGATCAGCTCGAGCTTCACCTGCGTCGGCACTTCCATCTTCTCGTTCTGCAGGCCGTCGCGCGGCCCCACCTCGACGATGCGCACCTTCTTCGGCATTGCGGCCATGGCTACTCCAGTGTCAGCAGTTCGGCGCCCTCGGGCACCTGCTCGCCGGCGGCGAAGTGGATTGCCTTCACCACCCCGTCGGCCGGCGCGCTGATGGTGTGCTCCATCTTCATCGCTTCGAGAATCAGGAGCGGCGCGCCCTTTTCGACTTTCGCCCCGGGCTCGACCAGGAGCGCGATCACCTTGCCGGGCATCGGCGCGGCGAGGCTGCCGGGCGCGCTCTCGTCCTCGGCGGCGGGCAGCCCGTCTTCCAGCCGCAGCACGGCGCGCGCGCCGTCCGCGCAGACGTGCCAGTCCTGCCCGACGTGCACCGCGCGCGCCTCGAACACGCGGCCGTCGAGCTGCAGCCGCAGGCTCCCCGGCGCCGTGCGCTCGCCCGCGAGCGCGTACTCACGCCCGTCGATCGTCAGGCCATACGCGCCGGGGCGGAACTGCAGTGTGACTTCGTGGCGCGCGCCGTGTTCCGCGAACACGAAGCGGTGGTGCGAGCCCTGGTTGAGGCGCCAGCCGTCGACGCTGTCCCACGGCGAATAGGGGTCGCCCGAGCTCGCGGCGCGGGTGCGCGCCTCGTCGGCTTCCTCCAGCAGTTCGGCCATGGCGGCGGCGGCGAGGAGCTCGTGCGAGGCGGCCTGCGCCGGCGGGAAGAGCTCGGCGCGGCTGCGCTCGATGAGCCCGGTATCGAGGTCGCCGGAGGAGAACGCCCGGCTGCGCACCACGCGCTCGAGGAACGCGACGTTGGTCTGCACGCCCGCGACCTCGACGGCGGCGAGCGCGGCGCCGAGGCGCGCGAGCGCCGCCGGCCGGTCTTCGCCCCAGGCGATGAGCTTCGCGATCATCGGGTCGTAGTGCGGCGTGATCGTG
>JBFFZT010000337.1:0-3340 GCA_041568535.1 Burkholderiales bacterium
CGTGCCGAGCTTGTCCACGAAATAGCGTCCCATGACGCCGAGCGCGCCCACCACCACTGCAGTCTTGTTTGCGGCCATGTTATGCGTGCTCCCCTTCGTTGGCTTCGAGCGATTCAATGATCGGACAACCTCGTGCGCCGCTGCGCCTGCCGCAAGCGCTGACCAGGCCGGTGAGCGCCTTCTGCATCGCCCTCAGATCGGCGATCTTGCGCTCCACCGTCTCGAGCTTCTCCGTCGCGAGAACGCGCGTCTCGGCACAGTGCCGGCTGTCGCCGAACTCGAGCAGGTGCGCCACCTCCTGGAGTGAAAAGCCGAGCTGCTGCGCGCGCCGGATGAAACGCAGGCGCTGCAGACTCGTCGCCCCGTAGTGCCGTCGCTCGCCGTGCGCGCGCGGCGGCGCTGGCAGCAGCTTGATGCGATGGTAGTAGCGCACCGTCTCGACGTTCACCCCCGCGCGTTGCGCCAGCGTGCCGATCGTCATGTGGTCCGTGTCCATGGTGACCTCTTGCATCCGTACCTAGGTACGGGTCCAAGGTTAACCCATCTTCGGCAAGGAATGCGTCTATGACCGAGCCAGGCTGCTGCGAGGGCAAGCCCTTGCGCGTTGCGATCGTCGGCAGTGGTGCTGCCGCGTTCGCCGCGTCGCTGCAGGCCGCGCGCGACGGCGCGCGGGTCACGATGATCGAACGCGGCACCACGGGCGGCACGTGCGTCAACGTTGGCTGCGTGCCCTCCAAGATTCTGATCCGCGCGGCGTACCTGCATCAGCTGCGGCGCGTCAGCCCGTTCGATGGCGCCATTGCGCGGGGCGGCGCGGCCGTCGATCGATCGGCGCTGCTCGAGAAGATGCAGGGCCGCGGCGCCGCGCTGCGCCGCGACAAGTACGAAAAGCTGGTGGCGGAAACGCCGGAGATCGAGCTGCTGCGTGGGAACGCGCGCTTTGCCGGCCCGTCGCGCCTCAACGTCGCGCTGAACGAAGGCGGCGAGCGCGAAATCGCATTCGATCGCGCGCTGATCGCGACCGGCGCTTCGCCCGCGGTCCCCGAGTTACCCGGATTGCGAGAGTCGCCGTACTGGACTTCGACCGAGGCGCTCGCGACCGGCGAGACGCCACGGCATCTGGTGGTCTACGGCGGCTCGGTGGTTGCGCTCGAGCTGGCGCAGGCATTCCTCAGACTCGGTTCGCGCGTCACGCTGGTGGCGCGCTCGACCTTGATGTCACGCGAGGATCCGCTGATCGGCGAGACGTTGCGCGAGATCCTGGCGCAGGAAGGCATGGCGATTCGCCTGCACGAGAGACTCGAGAACGTCGCGTTTCGCGACGGGCGCTTTACGATGCGCGCCGGCGGCGAAACGCTGGAAGCCGACCAGTTGCTCGTCGCCACCGGCCGCTCGCCGAATACGCGCGAGCTCGACCTCGAGGCCGCGGGGGTGAGGACCGACCGCTCGGGCGCGATCGTGGTCGACGAGGGCCTGCGCACCAGCGCGCCGCACATCTATGCAGCGGGCGATTGCACCACGCAGCCCGAATATGTCTATGTGGCGGCGGCAGGCGGGACGCGGGCGGCGATCAACATGGCGGGTGGCTCGGCAATGCTCGATCTTGCAATCGTGCCTGCGGTGACCTTTACCGACCCCCAGGTGGCGACCGTCGGGCAATCCGAGCGGCAGGCGCGCGACTCGGGGCTCGAGGTCGAGACGCGCGTGCTCGGACTGGAGAGCGTACCGCGCGCGCTGGTCAATTTCGATGCGCGCGGCTTTATCAAGCTGGTGGCCGAAGCCGGGAGTGGACGGCTGCTTGGTGTACAGGCGGTAGCGGGCGAGGCGGGCGAGCTGATCCAGTCCGCGGCGCTTGCCTTGCGCGCGCGCATGAGCGTGCAGGAGCTCGGCGAGCAGCTGTTTCCGTATCTGACGATGGTCGAGGGTCTCAAGCTCGCCGCGCAGACGTTCACGCGCGACGTGGCGAAGCTCTCGTGCTGCGCGGGGTGACCGGGGAGCGAGACGATGATTGAACTCTTCAAGCAACTGGGAAGCACGGTGGGCGCTGCATTCGCGGGCGCCTGCTGCCTCGGCGCGGCGTGGGCCCTCTCTGCGCTCGCCGCGATCGGCGCTGGATTTCTCATCCACGACGCGATCCTGATTCCAGTATATGTCGCGCTGCTTGGACTGAGTCTTTGGCTGCTGTGGCGCTCGGCGCGCGCGCATGCGCTCCGGGCACCGGTCTGGCTTGGCGTTGCCGGTGCGCTTGCCGCGCTCGCGGGCCTGTGGATATCGGGCGCGGTCGTTTTCGCCGGGCTCGCGGCGCTCATCGGCGCGAGCCTGTGGGTCTTCCTCGGCGCGCGGCGCCGCGCCGCGGGCGCCTGACGGAGGCGACGATGACGAACCGAAGGCTGGACGAAGTCGCCGATGCCGTGATCCGCGCGTTTCCGAAACTCTCGAAGCGCGAGCAGGCGGTATCGCTCGCGCTCTATCGGCTGCTCGCTCGCGGCCAACCGCTGCCCACTGCAGCGCTCGCCGAGGAAACCGGGCTTTCGTCCGGGAAAGTGCAGGACATCATCGAGAAATGGCGTGGCGTGTATGTCGATCCAGACGGCGCCCTGGTCGGCTACTGGGGGCTCGCGCTGTCGCCGATGAAGCACCGTTTCCGGGTCAACGAGCAGGACCTTTATACGTGGTGCGCCTGGGACGCGCTGTTCATCCCACCGATCCTCGGCATCGAAGCCGATGTGACTTCCGAGTGCCCGGTGAGCGGCAGGGCGATCAAGCTGCGTGTCACGCCCACGGGGGTTGCGTCGGCACAGCCCAGCTCAACGGTGCTGTCCTTTCTCACTCCGGAGCGCGCGCGTATCGAGGACGACGTGATCCAGAATTTCTGCCATTACGTGCACTTCTTCGCCTCGGGCACAGACGGCGCACAGTGGGTGGCACGCAATCCCGGTACGTTCCTGATGTCGCTTGCGGACGCCTGTGAACTCGGCCGGCGCAAGAATGCGGCCCAGTATGTGGCGTTCGCCGCCACGGGCTGACCGCCGCGCAGTTTCCTGCCACAATCTCCGGCACGCCGCTCGCGCGGCGATACCGTGGCCGGAGTATGAGAACAAATCGCATGAAGGCGAAGCTGCTCGCGGGCGAGCCCGTGTTCGGCGTCTCGGTGATGATTCCGTCGCCGCAGATCGTCGAGATGCTCGGCGCGCTCGGTTTCGACTGGGTGCTGCTCGACTGCGAGCACGGTGCGCTCACGCCGGATCACATCGAACTGATGGCCATGGCTGCCGAGGCGCGCGGCATGACCGCGATCGCTCGCCCGGCGACCAGGAGCCCCGAGCACATCCTGCAGCTC
>JBFFZT010000338.1:0-3327 GCA_041568535.1 Burkholderiales bacterium
ACGATGCCGAGGACGGTGGACGCGAAGCGCCTTTCCTTGCGGCCCATCACCTTGATCGGGAAGTCGGTGGGGTAGGAAAGCAGCGTTTCTTCGTTGCGAATCGGCATCAGGCCGAGACGGCCTCCTTCCGCATGACGCGCCACTTGAACTCCTGGTAGCCCTGCCAGGCGCGCCGGTAGAGCGGCCCCGGCTTGCCCTCGCCCACGGGCTTGCCGTCCAGCTCGACGATGGCGAGGATCTCCTTGGACGAGGACGTGACCCAGATCTCGTCCGCGGCGCGCACCTCGGCCTCGCGCACGTCGCGAAACTCCAGCGGCATGGCGAGCTGCTGCGCGATCTCCACCACCACGTCGTAGGTGATGCCGGGCAGGATCAGGTTCGACTTGGGCGGCGAGAGCACGAGCCCGTTCTTCGCCACGAACACGTTGGAGGCCGAGGCCTCGGTCAGGATGCCGTCGCGAAACAGGATGGTCTCCGCGGCGCCGGCGTCGGCCGAGGCCTGGCGCAACAGCACGTTGCCGATGAGCGAGATCGACTTGATGTCGCAGCGCAGCCAGCGGTTGTCGGCCGCGCTCACCGCCGCGGCGCCCTTTTCCACCAGCTCCGCGGGTGGATTCACCAGCGGGTTCGACATGGCGAACACGGTGGGCTCGACGCCGGCCGGGAATGCATGGTCGCGCTTGGCCACCCCGCGCGTCACCTGCAGGTACACGCCCTGGTCGTCCCAGGGCTGCTTGGCCACCAGCTCGAGGATTACCTCGCGCCACTTCTCGCGCGCGTACGGATTGGCGATGCGCACCGCGGCGAGGCTGCGCTCGAGCCGCGCCAGGTGCTCGTCCATCCGGAACGGCGCGCGCGAGTACACCGGAATCAGCTCGTACACCCCGTCGCCGAAAATGAAGCCGCGATCGAGCACCGGCACCGTCGCCTGCTCGAGCGGCAGGAATCTGCCGTTCAGAAAGACCATCTTTGCTGCCCCGCTACTTGAGCCAGAGCCTCAGTGTATCCCAGGCACGGCCGAAGATTCCCGCCTGGGACACGCTTTCCAGCGCCACCACCGGGTATTCGCCGAGCGCTCGACCGTCGAGCGCCACGCGCAGCACGCCGACGCGGTCGCCCTTGCGCACCGGCGCGAGCACCGGCGGATGCGTGAGCAGCTCCGCAGCGAGGTTCTTGGCCTCGCCTTTGGGCACGGTCACCACCAGGCCGTGCTCGAAGCCGGCGCGCACGGCCTCGTCCGCGCCCTTCCATACGTGCACCGCCTTCACCGCCTGCCCGGGCTCGTACAGGCGCACGCCGTCGAAGAACTGGTAGCCCCAGTTGAGCAGCTTCTGCGATTCGCGCGCGCGCCCGGCATCCGAGTCCGCCCCCAGCAGCACCGTCAGCAGGCGCCGCCCGCCGCGCTCGGAGGACGCGATCAGGCAGTAGCCGGCGGCTTCGGTGAAGCCCGTCTTCATCCCGTCGACGCTCGGGTCGAGCCACAGCAGGCGGTTGCGGTTCATCTGCGTGATGTCGTTGTGGCGGAACTCCTTCATCGTGTAGTAGTGCGCGTACTCCTTCGGGAAATCCCGGATCAGCGCCTGGGCGAGCGCCGCCAGATCGCGTGCGCTCGAGTAGTGCTGCGGGTGCGGCAGGCCGGTGGCGTTGGCAAAGCGCGTGTCGCGCAGGCCGAGGCGCGCGGCTTCGCGGTTCATCTGCTCGGCGAACAGCGCCTCCGAGCCGGCCAGCGTCTCGGCGAGCGCGGTGCAGGCGTCGTTGCCCGACTGCACCACCATGCCGCGCAGCAGCGTATCCACGCTCACGCTGCTGCCTTCCTCGAGGAAAGTGCGCGAGCCCGGTGCGTTGCGCGCGTTGGCCGAAACCTGCACCAGCTGGCCGGGCGCGATGCGGCCCTCGCGCATCGCAGTGAACACGAGGTACGCGGTCATCAGCTTGGTGAGCGAAGCCGGCTCGACGCGCTCGTCGGCCCGGTGCTCGGCGAGGATCTGGCCGCTGGTCACGTCCGCGACGAGAAACGCGCGCGCCGCGACCTGCGGCGGCTGCGGTCCCGGCGCCGCCGCCACGCCGGACGCAAAAAGAAACGAGAACGCGATCAGCAATGCACGCATGGGGACAGCTACCTTTGCAATGCGAGCGGCGTGCCGCCCGGGATGATCTGCTCGACCAGGACGCGCGCGCTGCCCGCCGCCACATAGCCGAGCTTGTAGGCCGCGGCGTACGACAGGTCGATGATGCGCTCCTTGTGGAACGGGCCGCGGTCGTTCACGCGCACGATCACCGTGCGGCCGTTGGCGAGGTTGGTGACGCGCGCATAGCTCGGGATCGGCAGGATCGGGTGCGCCGCGCTCATCTTGTACATGTCGTAGATCTCGCCGCTCGAGGTCGGGTTGCCGTGAAAGCGCTTGCCGTACCAGGTCGCGACGCCGCGCTGCTCGAACGGCCCGACGCGCGTGAGCGGCACGTAGCGCCTGCCGAAGCGCTCGTAGGGCCGGTTGGCCCAGCGATGCAGCGGCTCGTGGCGCGGCACGGCGTCCGGGATGGAGGCGAGGTCCGGCACGCGCGCGCCGGGGCCGTCGTCCTTGTAGTAGCCGCCGGGGCGCTCGGGGCTCGAGCCGCAGCCGGCGAGCACGGCCGCCACCACCACCAGCCGCCTCATGCCTCGTACACCACGCTGCCCGCGACGATGGTGGTGCGCACGCGCCCGGCGAGCTCGAGGCCGAGAAACGGCGTGTTCTTGCCCTGGCTCTTCAGCGCCTGCGCGCTCACGCGAAACGGCGCCTGCGGGTCGAACAGCACCAGGTCGGCGGGCGCGCCCGGGGCGATGCGGCCCGCATCGACGCCGAGGATGCGCGCGGGCGCGCTGGTGACGCGCGCCAGGGTCTGCGCCAGATTGAGTTTCGCCTGCACTCCCCACTTGAGCGCGAGCGGCAGCAAAAGTTCCAGCCCGGTGGCGCCGGGCTCGGCCTCGGCGAAGGGCAGGTGCTTGCGATCCTCGTCCACCGGCGTGTGGTCCGAGACGATGCAATCGATGGTGCCGTCGGCAAGCCCGACGCCGAGCGCCTCGCGATCGCGGCTGCTGCGCAGCGGCGGCTCGAGCCGGCACTGCGCATCGAAGAAGCCCAGGTCCGTGTCGGCAAGGTGCACGTGGTGCGCGCCGACGTCGCAGGTGAGCGGCAGGCCGTCGTGGCGCGCGCGCCGCAGCATGGCGACGCCGGCCGCGCTCGAGATGCGGCACACATGCAGGCGCGCGCCCGTGGCGCGCACCAGTTCCAGCAGCGTGGCGAGCGCCACCGTCTCGGCGAACGCGGGAATGCCGGCGAGCCCGAG
>JBFFZT010000339.1:0-3318 GCA_041568535.1 Burkholderiales bacterium
CGGCGTTGGCGACGGCGTGCACCATCTTCGCGCCGTCGCGCGCGATGCCGCCGTTCTCGTAGGCCTTCCCGACCATGAAGCCGGTGATGTTCTGCAGGAAGAGCAGGGGGATGCCGCGCTGCGCGCACAGCTCGATGAAGTGTGCGCCTTTCAGCGCCGACTCGGAGAACAGGATGCCGTTGTTGGCGATGATGCCGACGCGGGTGCCGTGGATCGCGGCGAATCCGCACACCAGCGTGGTGCCGTAGTTGCGCTTGAACTCGTCGAACTCCGAGCCGTCGACGATGCGTGCGATGATCTCGCGCACGTCGTAGGGCTGGCGCAGTTCGCACGGGACGACACCGTAGATCTCCTCGGCCGGGTAGAGCGGCTCGCGCGGCGCGCGCACGTCGAGCGACACCTGCTTGCGCGTGTTGAGCCCCGCGACGATGCGCCGCACGATGGCGAGCGCGTGGGCGTCGTTCTGCGCGTAGTGGTCGGCGACGCCCGAGACCTTGGTGTGCACGTCGGCGCCGCCCAGCTCCTCCGGGCTCACCACTTCGCCGGTCGCGGCCTTCACCAGCGGCGGGCCGCCGAGGAAGATGGTGCCCTGGCCCTTGACGATGATCGACTCGTCCGACATGGCCGGGACGTAAGCCCCGCCCGCGGTGCACGAGCCCATCACCGCGGAGATCTGCGGGATGCCCGCCGCCGACATGTTGGCGATGTTGAAGAAGATGCGTCCGAAGTGCTCGCGGTCGGGAAACACGTTGTCCTGCTCGGGCAGGAACCCGCCGCCCGAGTCGACGAGGTAGATGCAGGGCAGGCGGTTCTGCGCGGCGATCTCCTGAGCGCGCAGGTGCTTCTTCACCGTCATCGGGTAGTAGGTGCCGCCCTTGATCGTGGCGTCGTTGGCCACGATCACGCACTCGCGGCCCGCGACGCGCCCGACGCCGCAGATGATGGAGGCCGAGTGTACGTCGCCGCCGTACATGCCGTGGGCGGCGAGCTGGCCGATCTCCAGGAACGGCGCGCCCGGGTCGAGCAGCGTTCTGACGCGCTCGCGCGGCAGGAGTTTTCCCCGCGCGGCGTGCTTGGCGCGCGCTTCCTCGGGGCCGCCGGCGGCGGCCTGCGCGACTTTCTCGCGCAGGTCGGCGACCAGGGCGCGCATGCGCTCGGCGTTGGCGCGGAACTCCGCCGAGCGCGGGTTGAGCTGGCTGCGGATCGCGGGCATCTAGAACGGCTTTTCCAGCCAGCGCGCGAGCTGGTCGAAGCGATCGATGCCCCAGAACGGCTCGCCGTCTGCGATGACGTACGGCGAGCCGAAGACGCCTTTGGCGATGGCCGCATCCACTTCCGCCTTGGTGCGGTCCTTGAGCGCCTGGTCGTTGAGCGCCGCGCGCACGGCGGTCGCGTCGTGCCCGGCGCCCGCGGCGATCTTCACCACGTTCTCGGCTTCGGCGATGTTCAGGTCCTCGGTGAAGTAGGCCTTGTAGATCGCCTTCGCCAGGTCCACGGCCTTGGCGGCGTCCTTGGCCGCGACCCAGTAGTAGGCGCGCGTCGCGGCGATCGCCGGCACGGGGAACACGCTCGGCTGGCGGTAGGGCACGCCGTGAAAGCGCGCCGAGCGCGGAAAGTCGCGCAACGCGTAATCGCCCTTCATCGGCACGTCGGGCAGCGGCTTCGCGCCGTTGATCTTGAACGCCGCGCCGAGCAGGAACGGCCGCCAGGTCACGGTGCGACCGTGCTTGGCGGCGAGTGCCTCGATCTTGTGCGACGCGAGGTAGCCGTAGGGCGAGGTGAAGTCGAAATAGAAGTCGATCGCGGGCATCAGGCACCTCCCAGGGCGCGCCCGATCACCAGCCGCTGGATGTCGCTCGCGCCTTCATAGATCTTGCATACGCGCACGTCGCGCCAGATGCGCTCGACGGGAAAGTCCGCCACGTAGCCGTAGCCGCCGTGGATCTGCATGGCGTCCGAGCACACCTTCTCCGCCATCTCGGTGGCGAAGAGCTTCGCCATCGAGGCTTCCTTCAGGCAGGGCGCACCCGCGTCCCGCAGGCGCGCCGCGTACAGGTACATCTGGCGCGCAGCCTCGACCTGCGTCGCCATGTCGGCGAGGCGAAAATTCACCGCCTGGTGCTCGAAGAGCGTCTTGCCCATGCTCTTGCGCTCCTGGGCGTAGGCGAGCGCCGCTTCGAGCGCCGTGCGCGCCATGCCGGTGGCCTGCGCCGCGACGTTGATGCGGCCGGACTCGAGGTTGGCGAGCGCGATGCGGTAGCCCATGCCCTCGTCGGCGAGGCGGTGCGCCGCGGGCACCTTGCAGTTCTCGAGCACGATCTGCGCCGTGTCGGAAGCGCGCTGCCCGGTCTTGTCCTCGAGGCGCGCGACCTGGTAGCCGGGCGTCGAGGTCGGCACCACGAAGGCGCTGATGCCCTTCGCGCGCGCCGACTTGTCGGTGACGGCGAAGACGATGGCGAGCTCGGCGTTCTTGCCCGAGGTGATGAACTGCTTTACGCCGTTCAGGACATAGTGGCCGCCGTTCTTCTCGGCGCGCGTCGTAATCGCAGCGGCGTCCGAGCCCGCCTGCGGCTCGGTGAGCGCGAAGGCGCCGAGCATCTCGCCGCGCGCCAGGGGCTTCAGGAACGCCTCCCTTTGCGCGTCGTTGCCGTACCCGAGCAGGATGTTGGCCGCGAGATTCGTCACCATGACGATGGTGCAGGTCGCGCCGTCGCCCGCCGAGATCTCGTCGCAGGCGATGGCGAGCGAGGTGTAGTCCATGCCGGCGCCGTCCCACTGCTCCGGGATCGCCACCCCCATCAGGCCCATGTCCGCGAGCCCCTGGACCTCCGCGCGCGGGAAATGGCCGTCGCGGTCCCAGGCCGGTGCGTTGGGCGCGAGCCGCTCGCGCGCGTAGCGCCGCACGGCTTCGCGCAGCTGCTCGTGATGCTCGGCGAGGCTCATCGTCAGGTCACCCGCGCGTAGGTAACCGTGTGGTGCGTGAACAGGCGCCCCTTGCCGTCGTGGCACTCGGCGGTGCCGTAGATGATGCGCTTGCCGGTCTTCAGCACGCGCGCGGTGCAGTAGACGGTCTCGCGGCGCGCGGCGTTCAGGAACGCGGTGTTCAGCTCGGAGGTCACCGCGTCGTGCTCGATGCCGATGTGGCGCTTGATCGCAAGCCACATGGCGCAGTCGGCGGCCGCCATGAACGCGGGGCCGTTCACCGTGCCGCCCGGGCGCTCGAGCGCGCTCCGATACGGCATGACGATGGTGCATTCATGGTCGTCCACCGATTGCAGGCGCATGCCGTAGTCGCGCACGAAGCGCGCGCGCTTGAGC
>JBFFZT010000340.1:0-3316 GCA_041568535.1 Burkholderiales bacterium
ATCGACGCGCGTGCTGATCGCCCACACGACTTCCTTCCAGTCGCGCACGTCGATGTCCTCGTCCACCACGACGATGAACTTGGTGTACATGAACTGCCGCAGCACGCTCCAGACGCCGAACATCACGCGCTTGGCGTGCCCGGCGTACTGCTTTTTCAGGCTCACCACGGCGAGCCGGTAGGAGCAGCCCTCGGGCGGCAGGTAGAAGTCGACGATCTCCGGGAACTGCTTCGCCAGCAGCGGCACGAAGATCTCGTTCAGCGCCACCCCGAGCATCGCCGGCTCGTCGGGCGGCTTGCCGGTGTAGGTCGAGTGGTAGATCGGATCGCGCCGCAGCGTGATGCGTTCCACCGTCAGCACGGGGAACGTTTCGGCCTCGTTGTAGTACCCGGTGTGGTCGCCGTGCGGGCCTTCGAGCGCGGTGTCGCCGGGGTGGATCGCCCCTTCGAGCACGATTTCGGCGCGCGCCGGCACCTGCAGGTCGCTGCCGAGGCACTTGGCGAGCTCGGTGCGCGCGCCGCGCAGCAGGCCGGCGAACTGGTACTCGCCGAGCGCGTCCGGCACCGGGGTCACGGCGGCGAGCGTCGTCGCCGGATCCGCACCCAGCGCCACGGCCACCGGAAACGGCTGGCCGGGATGCGCCAGTTGATGATCGCGAAAGTCGAGCGCGCCGCCGCGATGCGCGAGCCAGCGCATGATGAGTCGGTTCGCGCCGATCACCTGCTGGCGGTAGATGCCGAGGTTCTGGCGCGGCTTCAGCGGCCCGCGCGTCACCGTTAACCCCCAGGTGATGAGCGGGCCCGCGTCGCCCGGCCAGCAGGTCTGCACCGGCAGGCGCGCCAGGTCCACGTCCTTGCCCTCCCACACCGTCTCCTGGCAGGGCGCCGAGGACACCAGCTTGGGCGCCATGTCGAACACCTTCCCCGCCAGCCGCGCGAGCCGCGGCAGGTTGGCGACGACATCGCGCAGGCCCTTGGGCGGATCGGGCTCGCGTAGCGCGGCGAGCAGCCGGCCCAGGTCGCGCAGCGCCGGGCGCGGATCGGTGCCCGCCTCGATGCCCATGGCAAGCGCGATGCGCTCCACCGAGCCGAACAGGTTGCCCAGCACCGGCAAGTCGAACCCCGCGGGCCGCTCGAACAGCAGCGCCGGCCCGCCCGCGCGCAGCACGCGGTCGCAGATCTCCGTCATCTCGAGTCGCGGCGACACCGGCGCGGTGATCCGCTTCAGCCCGCCCATCGCCTCGAGCCCGCGGAGGAACTCGCGCAGGTCTGCGTAATGCATTTCAGCGGCCGCTCTGGGCCACGCGTTCTGCCAGCAGCTCGGCGAAATCCACCAGCAGGCGATTCTGCCCGCGCACGGCGTAGGCCCGGTCGGCGCCCGGCAGCGACAGCACCAGCGTCGTGCTGCCGATCCAGCCGAAGGCGGCGAGCGCGCCGCCGCCGAGCAGGCACGCCAGGCTCACCGCCGGCAGCAGGCTGGCAACCGCCCCGAGCACGTGCAGCGTGCCGCGCAGCAGCCGCGCCACGGAGTGATTGCCGCTCACTTCCGCGGCCGCATCGGCGGCCGCCCCGGACAGCGGACCCGCAACGACGAACAGCAGCAGCGCGATCACCGCGAGCACGACGCCCCAGCCCATGCGCCGCGGGTCGCGCTCATAGCTGACGCGCACCGCGGCGATGGCATCGAGCGCCATGCTGTCCATCTGCCCCACCCCGTGATGCAGCAGGCGCGTGCCGTAAAGCGAGAGCTGCGTGCCGCGCAGCGCGCCGGCGGTGAAATCGAAATTCGCGATCGGGGTTCCGAGGGCCATCGGCGAAGCTTAGCGCAGGCCGTAGTGCGCGGCGATGCCGGCGAATATCGCGGCCCCGATCCAGTTGTTCTGCCGGAATGCCTTGAAGCACGCCTCGCGCGCGCGCTCGCGGATGAGGCGGAAGTGGTACGCCATCAGCGCCGCCGCGGCTGCGAGTCCTGCGTAGTAAGTCCAGCCGAGCCGCGCCATGACGCCCACCCAGGCGAGCAGCGCCAGCATCCCGGCGTAGCCGAGCATCACGCCCGCCACGTCGTAGCGGCCGAGCGTGAGCGCGGACGTACGCATGCCGATCTTCGCGTCGTCCTCGCGGTCCACCATGGCGTACTCGGTGTCGTAGGCGAAGGCGTAGCCCACATTGGCCGCGAGCAGCACCCAGCATTCGGTCGGCAGCCGGTTCTGCACGGCGGCGTAGGCCATCGGGATGCCGAAGCCGAAGGCGACACCGAGGTAGAGCTGTGGCAGCGCGAAGAAACGCTTGGCGAGCGGATAGGTGATGGCGATGCCGAGCGCGACGAAGGAAAGCAGCAGCGCCAGCCGGTTGAGCATCAGCACCAGCCCGAACGCCGCGCCGGCCAGCACCGCCCCCAGCACCAGCGCCTCGGCCGGCCGGATCTCGCCGGCGGCGAGCGGCCGGTCGCGCGTGCGCGCGACATGACGGTCGAAACCGCGGTCGAAGAAATCGTTCACCGCGCAGCCGGCCGAGCGCATGAGGAGGGTGCCGACGCAGAAGATGGCGAGGATCTCGATGCTCGGCATGCCACGCGAGGCGAGCCACACCGCCCACAGCGTCGGCCACAGCAGCAGCAGCGTGCCGATCGGCTTGTCGAGCCGCAGCAGCCGCTCGTAGGCGTCGATGCGCTGCTCGATGCGGTCCCAAGTCATGCGCGAGTCTAGACCTTTCCGAAGTCGGCGCGCACGCCGAGCCAGCGGTCGATGTGGCGGCGCGCGAGCGCCTCGTCCGCGTCGAGCAGCTCCTCCGCCGCGGCTCGCGCCGCCTCCAGCAGCGGCGCGTCGGCCACCAGGTCGGCAAAGCGCAGCAGCGGCGCGCCGCTCTGCGCCACGCCGAGCAGCTCTCCCGGGCCGCGCAGCAGCAGGTCGCGCTCGGCGATGGCGAAACCGTCGGCATTCTCGTAGATCACCTTGAGGCGCGCGCGCGCTCCCTCGGACAGCGGTTCCTGGAACAGCAGGATGCAGTCGCTCGCACGTGCGCCCCGGCCGATGCGGCCGCGCAGCTGGTGTAGCTGCGCCAGGCCGAAGCGCTCGGCGTGCTCGATGACCATGAGCGAGGCATTGGGCACGTCCACGCCCACCTCGATCACCGTGGTGCAGACCAGCAGCTGGGTGGCACCCGCGGCGAACGCCTGCATCGCCGCGGCCTTCTCCGCCGGCGCCATGCGCCCGTGCACCAGGCCGATGCGCAATCCCGGCAACTCGCGGCGCAGCTCGTCGTGCGCATCGAGCGCCGCCTGCAGGTCCCGATCCTTCGATTCCTCGATCACCGGGCAC
>JBFFZT010000341.1:0-3313 GCA_041568535.1 Burkholderiales bacterium
ACCTCGCGGTCGGCGGCGATGCGCGGCGTCTGCTCGGCAACGTGCTGCGTGAGGCTCTTGCGCAGCTCGTCCAGATTGGCGCCGCAGGCGCGCAGCACCTCGGCCGCGGTCGGGTTGTCCAGCAGCGCCAGGAGCAGGTGCTCGACGGTGATGAACTCGTGCCGCTTCTGGCGCGCTTCCACGAACGCCATGTGCAGGCTGACTTCGAGCTCCTGAGCGATCATGCTACGTTTCCTCCATCACGCACTGCAGCGGGTGCTGGTGCCGGCGCGCAAACGCCGCCACCTGCTGAACCTTGGTGCTGGCAATGTCGTGCGGGTAGACCCCGCATACGCCAATGCCCTCGCGATGCACTTTCAGCATGACCTGCGTGGCGCGCTCGCGCGTCATGCCGAAGAACTTCTGCAGCACCAGAACCACGAACTCCATCGGCGTGTAATCGTCGTTGAGCAGCATCACCTTGAACATCGGCGGAGGCTGCAGCTTGCTCCGCTGCGCCTCGAGCAGAGTGTCGTCCTTGAACTGCGCCATGCCTCTTAAGTGTCGCTGCCAAGCTCAATCCGATCGGACATGCCCTTTACGTTTCCGTTCCCGCACTCCGTTGTCAGTGGTGATTCGCCGGGCCTTGCCGCACCCGCTGATGGCTATCCTAATCAATGTGTTCGGCGCGCGCAACGCGCTGCCAGGGGGGTCTTGACGGGTTCTGGGAAGGCGGGTAGAAGCCGCCTTGTGTTTGGATTCAGGCTGTCTGTAACGCCATTGGGCAAAGGGCGGCGGCGACGTGAGTTTCAAGCATGGCCCGGGTGAGACGCCCGGCGTACTCCAACCAACACAAGGGATGCGGCAATGGCGACAGGCACCGTGAAGTGGTTCAACGACGCGAAGGGGTATGGCTTCATCACGCCGGACGATGGCAGCGAAGACCTGTTTGCGCATTTTTCCGCCATCCAGATGGCGGGCTTCAAGACCCTCAAGGAGGGCATGAAGGTGAGCTTCGACGTGGTGCAGGGCCCCAAGGGGAAGCAGGCGTCCAACATCAACAAAGTCTAGAGCGCCGACGCCGCAAGCGAAAAGGGCCGCGCACGCGGCCCTTTTTCTTTGCGGTCGGTGCGCGCGCTACATGCGCTCGATCATCGCCTGGCCGAAGCCCGAGCACGACACCTGCTTCGCGCCCTGCATCAGGCGCGCGAAGTCGTAGGTCACCACCTTCTCGGCGATCGCCTTCTCCATCGAGCGCACGATGACGTCGGCGGCCTCGACCCAGCCCATGTGCCGCAGCATCATCTCCGCCGACAGGATCTCCGAGCCCGGATTGACGTAGTCCTTGCCGGCGTACTTGGGTGCCGTGCCGTGCGTGGCTTCGAACATGGCGATCGAATCGCTCATGTTGGCGCCCGGCGCGATGCCGATGCCGCCGACCTGCGCCGCGAGCGCGTCCGAGACGTAGTCGCCGTTCAGGTTCATGGTGGCGATCACGTCGTACTCCGCCGGGCGCAGCAGGATCTGCTGCAGGAAGGCGTCGGTGATCACGTCCTTCACCACGATCTCGCGCCCGCTCTTCGGGTTCTTGAAGCTGCACCACGGCCCGCCGTCGACGAGCTTGGCGCCGAACTCCTTCTGCGCCAGGGCGTAGCCCCAGTCGCGGAAGGCGCCTTCGGTGAACTTCTGGATGTTGCCCTTGTGCACCAGGGTGACCGACTTGCGGTCGTTGTCGACGGCGTACTGGAAGGCCTTGCGGATGAGGCGCTCCGAGCCCTGCACCGAGACCGGCTTGATGCCGATCGCCGAGGTCTCGGGGAAGCGGATCTTCTTCACCTTCATCTCGTCGGTCAGGTACTTGATCAGCTTCTGCACCTCGGGGGTCTTCGCCGCCCACTCGATGCCGGCGTAGATGTCCTCGGAGTTCTCGCGGAAGATCACCATGTCGGTCTTCTCGGGCTCCTTGAGCGGCGAGGGCACGCCCTTGAAGTAGCGGATCGGGCGCAGGCAGACGTAGAGATCGAGCTCCTGGCGCAGCGCCACGTTGATGGAGCGGATGCCGCCGCCCACCGGCGTGGTGAGGGGCCCCTTGATCGACACCACGTATTCCTTGGACGCGGCGAGGGTCTCGTCGGGCAGCCACACGTTCTCGCCGTAGACCTTGCAGGACTTCTCGCCCGCGTACATCTCCATCCACACGATCTTCTTCTTGCCGCCGTAGGCCTTCTTCACCGCGGCATCCACCACCTTGATCATGACGGGCGTGATGTCGATGCCGGTGCCGTCGCCTTCGATGTAGGGGATCACCGGATTGTCCGGCACCGCCAGCGAGAAGTCCTTGTTGACCTTGATCTTCTCGCCCGCCGAAGGGACCTTGATGTGCTTGTACGCCATGAAAACTCCTGCGCGAACGCGCTGCGAAAAGCGGAATTATAAGATCTTCAGGTCGAAAATCCGCTCCAGCATCCACAGCGACGCGATCAGCGCGATCGCCGTCGAGCCGCCCGCGAGCACCAGCCGGCGGTACAGCGGGTGGCGGCGCGCGAGGAACGCGGCCGGCAGGAACAGCGCGACGATCGCGAGCTGGCCGGCCTCGACGCCGAGATTGAAGCCGACGAGGGAGACGAGCAGGGCGTCGCGCGGCAGCCCGAGATCCGCGAGCACACTGGCGAAGCCGAAGCCGTGCACCAGCCCGAAGCCGAAGGCCACCGCCCAGCGCCGGGCAAGCACCAGCGGCCGCAGGTTGTTGAGCGCGGCGAGCACCACCGAGAGCGCGATCACCGACTCCACCAGGCGCGAGGGCAGCGCCAGCACGCCGAGCGCCGCCATCGACAGCGTGATGGAGTGCGCCACGGTGAACGCGGTGACGATCTTGAACACGTCCCAGAAGACGGGCGCGAAGCGCGGCGCGGGCGCCCAGGCGCGCGCGCCGTACACCAGCACCGCGGGCAGCAGCAGCGAAACGAGGAACAGCACGTGATCGATGCCGATCCAGATGTGCCAGACGCCCTCGCGCGCATACTCGAGGAACTGGCGCAGGCGCGAGCTCTCGCCGAGCCTCAGCTCGAGGCGCGGCTGGTCGGGGCCGAGCACGCCCCGTCGAAGTAGCGCCGAGCGAGCGCGGCGGCAGGCCCGGGGTCTGTGGGCGCCGCAGCAACCCGGGCGCGCAACTGGCGCAGTGCGGCGGCCTGCGGACTGTCGCGTACCAGCGACAGTCGCTCCAGAATTTTGCCGTCATCGGCGCGCGTGCGCGGTGCAGCCCCGGCCGCAGGCAGCACGCCGACACAAAGCACAAGCGCGGCGAGCAGTCGGCGCACGATCGCGTCTTCTATTG
>JBFFZT010000342.1:0-3310 GCA_041568535.1 Burkholderiales bacterium
AGTACCCGTTCGTCGTCGTCGCCCCCGATACCGAGGAGGAAGTGCTGATGCTGGTGCGCGCGCTCGGCGCGCTCGGCCTGACCATCATCCCGCGCGGCGGCGGCACCGGCTACACCGGCGGCGCGGTGCCGCTCACGCCGCGCGCGGCGGTGATCAACACCGAGAAGCTCGACGCGCTGGGCGCCGTGGAGTGGCTGGAGCTGCCCGGCGTGGGGCGCAAGGTGCCGACGCTGCGCGCCGGCGCCGGCGTGGTGACGCGGCGCGCGATGGACGCGGCCGAGGAGGCGGGCCTAGTGTTCGCGGTCGACCCGACCTCGGCCGACGCCTCGTGCATCGGCGGCAACGTCGCCATGAACGCCGGCGGCAAGAAGGCGGTGCTCTGGGGCACCGCGGTCGACAACCTCGCCTGGTGGAAGATGGTGACGCCGCAGGGCGAGTGGCTCGAGATCGAGCGCTACCAGCATAACCTCGGGCGGCTGCAGGACACCGACAGCGCCACCTTCCACGTGCGGCGCATCTCGGCCCAGGGCCGCAAGCTGCTCGACGAGCGCGCCATCGAGCTGCCGGGGCGCGCGTTCCGCAAGACCGGCCTGGGCAAGGACGTCACCGACAAGTTCCTCGGCGGGCTGCCCGGCGTGCAGAAGGAGGGCTGCGACGGCATCATCGTCGCCGCGCGCTTCATCCTGCACAAGATGCCGGCGCACACGCGCACCGTGTGCCTGGAGTTCTTCGGGCAGGCGGCCGAAGCGGTGCCGGCGATCGTCGAGGTCCGCGACCATGTCGCGCGCCTGGCCGGCGTGCGCCTCGCCGGCCTCGAGCACCTCGACGAGCGCTACGTGAAGGCGGTGGCCTACGGCGCGAAGTCGCGCCGCGGCCAGCGCCCGCGGATGGTGCTGATCGGCGACCTGGTGGGCGACAACGTCGACGAGGTGGCGAGCGCCGCCTCGTCGGTGGTGCGCATCGCCAACGCGCGCGGCGGCGAGGGCTTCGTCGCGGTCTCGGCCGAGGCGCGCAAGCGCTTCTGGCTCGATCGCGCGCGCACCGCGGCCATCGCGCGCCACACCAACGCCTTCAAGATCAACGAGGACGTGGTCATCCCGCTCGAGCAGCTCGCCGCCTACAGCGACGGCGTCGAGCGCATCAACATCGAGTGCTCGATCGACAACAAGCTGGCGCTCGTCGCTGCGCTCGAAGAGTACTTCCAGGGCGCGCTGCCGCTGGTGCAGGGCGAGGAGGCGCTGCCGCGGCCGGAGCTGCTGGGCGACCGCGCGCAAGCCGCGCTCGACCTGCTCGCCACGGTGCGCGTGCGCTGGGAGCGGCTGCGCAACGGCCTCGACGTCGAGTTCGCGAAGCTGCAGTCGCGCACCGAGCGCCTGTCGTGGAAGACCGAGCTGCGCGCGGAGCTCGCGCGCATCTTCGCCGGGCCGCCGTACGCGAAGATCCTCGAGCAAGCCGACGCGCTGCATAAGCGCGTGCTGCGCGGACGCGTGTTCGTCGCGCTGCACATGCACGCGGGCGACGGCAACGTGCACAGCAACATTCCGGTGAACTCCGACGACTACGCCATGCTGCAGCGCGCGACGCAGGTGGTGGGGCGGCTGATGGCGCTCGCCAAGTCCCTCGGCGGCGTGATCTCGGGCGAGCACGGCATCGGCATCACCAAGCTCGAGTATCTCGGGCCCGCCGAGCTCGAGGCGTTCCGCGCCTACAAGCAGGCGGTCGATCCCGAAGGGCGCTTCAACGCCGGCAAGCTCCTGGCCGGCGGCGGGCTGGAGAATGCCTACACGCCGAGCTTCTCGCTGATCGGCGCGGAGTCGCTGATCCTGGAGGCGACCGACCTCGGCGCCGTGGCGCGCTCGGTCAAGGACTGCCTGCGCTGCGGCAAGTGCAAGCCGGCGTGCGCCACGCACGTGCCGCGCGCGAATCTGCTCTACTCGCCGCGCGACAAGATCCTCGCCACCTCGCTGCTGATCGAGGCCATCCTGTACGAGGAGCAGACGCGCCGCGGCGTCGCGCGGGCGCACTACGACGCGTTCGCCGACGTCGCCGACCACTGCACCGTGTGCCACAAGTGCGCCAGCCCCTGCCCCGTGGACATCGATTTCGGCGACGTCTCGATCGCCATGCGCAACCTGCTGCGCCGCGCCGGCAAGGCGCGCTTCAACCCGGGCACGCGCGCGGCGATGCTGTTTCTCACCGTCACCGATCCGCGCGCCGTGCGCGCGGCGCGCACCGCGCTCGTCGGCTGGGGCTTCCGGCTGCAGCGCGCCGCGCACCGCCTGCTCGGCTTCCTGTGGCGCGGCCAGACCGCGCGCCCGCCCGCCACCACCGGCCAGCCGCCGCTGCGCGCCCAGGTGGTGCACTTCGTCAACAAGTCGCTGCCCGGCAAGCTGCCGAAGAAGACGGCGCGCGCGCTGCTCGACATCGAGGACGCGAAGATCGTGCCCATCGTGCGCGACCCCGCCAAGGTGAGCGAGGAATCCGACGCGGTGTTCTACTTCCCGGGCTGCGGCTCGGAGCGCCTGTTCAGCCAGGTGGGCCTCGCCACGCAGGCCATGCTCTACGAGGTCGGCGCTCAGTGCGTGCTGCCGCCGGGGTATCTGTGCTGCGGCTATCCGCAGAGCGCCGCGGGCGAGCAGGACAAAGGCGAGCGCATCATCACCGCCAACCGCGTGCTGTTTCACCGCCTCGCGCACACGCTCAACTACCTCGACATCCGCACCGTGATCGTGTCCTGCGGCACCTGCCTCGACCAGCTCGAGAAGTACGAGTTCGACAAGATCTTTCCCGGCGCGCGCCTCATCGACATCCACGAGTACCTGCTGGAAAAGGGCGTGAAGCTGGAGGGCGTCGAGGGCCGGCGCTACCTGTACCACGATCCCTGCCATACGCCGATGAAGCTGCGCGCGCCGCTCGAGACGGTGCGCGCGCTCACCGGCAGCGACGTGCGCCTCGCCGAGCGCTGCTGCGGCGAGTCGGGCACGCTCGCCACCACGCGCCCCGACATCTCGACGCAGGTGCGCTTTCGCAAGGAGGAGGAGCTGAAGCAGAACGTCGCGTCGCTCCCCGGCGACGGCCCGGTCAAGCTGCTCACCTCGTGCCCGTCGTGCCTGCAGGGCCTCGCGCGCTTCGACGCCGACGCCGGCACGCAGGCCGACTACATCGTGGTGGAGATGGCGCGGCGCCTGCTTGGCGAGAACTGGCTGCCGGAGTTCGTCGGCAAGGCGAATACGGGCGGCATCGAGCGCGTGCTCCTGTAGAGTACGCGGCGATGAGCGAGCCGCGCGCCCTGCAGCTTCCGGACATCGAC
>JBFFZT010000343.1:0-3303 GCA_041568535.1 Burkholderiales bacterium
CCCCCCCCCCCCCCGGGACCGGCCATGCTGCACTACATCCTCAAGCGCCTGCTGCTGATGATCCCGACCCTGTTCGGGGTCGCGGTGCTGATCTTCCTGCTGATGCGCGTGGTGCCCGGCGACGTCGTCGAGGCGCGCTACCTGACGCAGGGCAGCCAGTTCCAGTCACAGGACCTGATGGACATCGAGCGCAAGAAGCTCGGGCTCGACCAGCCGCTCTGGAAGCAGTTCACCTCCTGGATGGGCGGCGTGCTGCAGCTGGATTTCGGGCTTTCGATGTGGACCGGCGCGCCCATCACCCAAGAGATCAAGCTGCGCTTCGCGCTGTCGCTGCAGCTCGCCGTCATGGCGACAGTGGTGGCGACGTTGCTCGCCATCCCGCTCGGCATCATTGCGGCCATCAAGCAGGACACCTGGATCGACTACGGGGTGCGCGTGTTCTCGATCGCCGGGCTTGCCATGCCGTCGTTCTGGCTCGGCATTCTCATGATCCTGGGGATGCTGATCTTCTTCAAGTGGTTGCCGCCCATGGTCTACACGCCCTTCTGGGTGGATCCGTGGCAGAACCTGGCGCAGCTGATCTGGCCCGCGCTCGCCGTCGGCTACCGCTACTCGGCGGTCGCCACGCGCATGATGCGTTCCGCCATGCTCGAGGTGCTGCGCGAGGACTACATCCGCACCGCGCGCGCCAAGGGCCTGTGGCTCAAGCTCATCCTCGTGCGCCATGCGCTGAAGAACGCGATGCTGCCCGTGATCACCGTCATCGGCCTAGAGTTCGCATTCCTGATGGGCGGGCTGGTCGTCACCGAGCAGGTGTTCAACCTGAACGGCCTCGGGCTGCTCTTCGTAGAGGCGATTTCACATCGCGACTACACGCTCACCCAGGCGCTGGTGCTGATCGTGGCCTTTGTCTTCATATTCGTGAACTTCCTGGTCGACGTCGCCTACGCCTGGCTCGACCCGCGCATCCGGTACTCCTGACATGGCCGTCACGCCCGAGACCGTAGACGAACTCGCCAGAGCCGGGCGCACCCGCGCCCGCTGGCTGCAGGCGTGCCTCGATTTCTGCGTGCAGCGCCCGATCGGCGCGCTGGGGGCCGCCATCATTCTCGTCATGGTGATCACGGCCCTGGGCGCCGATTTCATCGCGCCCTTCGATCCGCTGACGACCGACTACGGTGCGATGCTATCCGCACCCAGCACCAGCCACTGGCTCGGCACCGACGCGTTCGGCCGCGACGTGTTCTCGCGCATGGTCTACGGCTCGCGCACGGCGCTGATGGTCGGCCTCGGGGCCTCGTTTATCGGCGCGGTCCTCGGCGCAATCATCGGCGTGACCAGCGCGTACTTCGGCGGGCGCACCGACCTGCTGATCCAGCGCGTGATGGACGTGCTGCTCGCGTTCCCGATCATCATCCTGGCGCTCGCGGTAGTCGCCGTCCTGGGCACCGGGGTATTCAACGTGATCATCGCCATCGCCGTGCCGATGGTGCCGAAATGCGCGCGCGTGGTGCGCTCCAGCGCGCTCGCCGTGCGCGAGATGCCCTATGTGGACGCGGCGCGCGCGGCCGGCTTTCGCCACGGCCGCATCATCATGCGCCACATGCTGCCCAACGTCATGGCGCCTTTCCTCATCATGCTGACGGCGTTTCTCGGACAGGCGATCCTGCTCGAGGCGTCGCTGTCCTTCCTCGGCCTCGGCGTGACCGAGCCGACCGCGGCCTGGGGGTTGATGCTGCGCGGCGCCGCCGTGCAGTTCGCCGAGACCGCGCCGTGGATGGCGATCTTCCCGGGGCTGGCGATCACGCTCGCGGTGTTCGGCTTCAATCTGCTCGGCGACTCGCTGCGCGACGCGCTCGACCCGCGCCTGCGCGTGCAGTAAAGCTCAGAGCACCTTCGCTTCGCGCAGGCGCGCGATCTCCTCGGGCTTCTTCCCCAGCACCTGCCGCAGGATCTCGTCGGTGTGCTCGCCGAGCAGCGGCGGCGGCGTCTTGTGCTCGAGCGGCGTACCCGAAAAGCGCATCGGGCTCGCCACCATGGGGACCTTGCCCGCCACCGGGTGCTGCACCTCGATCCTCACGGCCCGCGCCTTCACCTGCGGCTCGTCGAATACCTGCGCGATGTCGTTGATCGGGCCGTTGGGCACGCCCGCGGCATCGAGCAGCGCCACCCACTCCTTCTTCGTGCGCTTGGCGAAGATCGCGGCGAGCAGCCGCGTGAGCTCTTCGCGGTTCTCCACGCGCTTGCCGTTGGTGGCGAAGCGCGCGTCCTCGGCCAGCCCTGCGCAGCCCGCCGCCGCGCAGAACTTGCGGTACAGATTGTCGTTGCCGCAGGCGAGGATCACTTCGCCGTCGCTCGCGCGAAACGGCTGGTAGGGCACGATGTTCGGATGCAGGTTGCCGATGCGCCGCGGCGGCTTGCCGGTGGCGAAGTAGTTGGTATTCTGGTAGGCGAGCAGCGCGATCTGCGAATCGAGCAACGCCAGATCCAGGTGCTGTCCGGCGCCGGACTGCGCGCGGTGCGCGAGCGCCGCGCAGATCGCGATCGAGGCGTACATGCCGGTGATGATGTCGGCGATCGGCACGCCGGCGCGCTGCGGCCCGCCGCCGGGCTTGTCGTCCGGCTCGCCGGTGACGCTCATCATGCCGCCCATGCCCTGGATCATGAAGTCGTACCCCGGGCGCTCCTTGAAGGGCCCGGTCTGACCGAAGCCGGTAACCGAGCAATAGATCAGGCGCGGGTTGACCTTGCTCAGGTCGTCGTACCCCAGGCCGTAGCGCGCGAGGTCTCCGTACTTGTAGTTCTCCAGCAGCACGTCGCTCTTCGCGGCGAGATCGCGCACCAGCACCTGTCCCTCGGGTTGCGAGAGGTTCACCGTCATCGACTTCTTGCCGCGATTGGCCGAGGTGAAGTAGGCGGAGTCCTTCGTGTCGCGGCCCTGCGCGTCCTTGACCCAGGGCGGGCCGAAGGCGCGCGAATCGTCGCCGGCGCCGGGGCGCTCGATCTTGATCACCTCCGCGCCGAGGTCGGCGAGGTTCTGCCCCGCCCAGGGCCCCGCGAGCACGCGGGAAAGATCCAGTACGCGGATGCCTGCCAAAGGTCCTGCCATCTCAAACCTCCTTCACCACAAGTTTGCCAGCATGCGCAGCGCGAGCGCGAGCAGCATGAGCGAAAACACCACGCGCAGGCGCCGCACCGGCAGCCGGTGCGCCAGGCGCGCGCCGAGCGGCGCGAGCGGGATGCTCGCGGCGACGATCAGCGCCAGCGCCGGCAGGTAGACGAAGCCGAGGCTGCCCACCGGCA
>JBFFZT010000344.1:0-3277 GCA_041568535.1 Burkholderiales bacterium
GAGCTCGGCGAGCAGCTGGTCGAAGGCGGGGCGCTTGTCTTCGACGCCCTGAAGCACGTGGCGCAGGCCAAGCTCGGCGGCGCGCACGGTGAGGGCCTTCGAACGGCGCCCGGTGAGCAGTGCGGCCGTGACGCCGCACTGCGCGAGCAGTTTCAGCCCATGCCCGTCGCGGACGTGGAATGCCTTCAGCTCCTCGCCGAGCGGGCCGTACCACAGGCGCCCGTCGGTCAGCACGCCGTCGACGTCGAACACCATGATCCGGAGACGCGCGGCGCGCTCGAGCGCGTCCGCGGAGACCTGCGCCATCGCGTCACACCACCTTGGCGCGCAACAGGTCGTTCATGTTGAGCGCGCCGACCAATACCCCGGCCGCGTCGACCACCAGCAGCTGGCTGATGCGATGGCGTTCCATCAGGGCGACCGCCTCGGTGGCCAGGGCGTCTGGGGCGATGGTGCGCGGGCCGTGCGTCATCACCCGCGCGATGCGCGCTGACTTGAGGCTGGCGGTCTTCTTCAGCGCCCGGCGCAGGTCGCCGTCGGTGAAGATTCCCAGCACGCGCCGCGCCCCGTCCACGACCGCGGTCATGCCGAGGCCGCCACGCGTCATTTCGTCGAGCGCCTGCTTGAGCGTCGCGTTCTCGCGCACCCTGGGCACGTCGGCGCCGCGGTGCATGACGTCGGCCACGTGCTTCAGCGCCTCGCGGTGCAGCGAACCGCCCGGATGCGAGCGCGCGAAGTCGGCGGCCGAAAAGCCGCGCGCGTCCAGCAGCGCGATGGCGAGCGCATCGCCCAGCGCGAGGGCGGCCGTGGTGCTGGCGGTGGGCGACAGGTTGAGCGGACAGGCTTCCTTCGCCACCGCCGCGTCGAGGTGCACGTCGGCTTCGCGCGCGAGCGACGAGTCTGCCCGGCCGGTGATCGCCACCAACTTGGCGCCCTCGCGCTTGAGCGCCGGCACGATGCGCAGCAACTCCGCGCTCTCGCCCGAATTGGAGATGCCGATGAACACGTCCTCGGCGCGGATCATGCCCAGATCGCCGTGGCTCGCCTCGGCGGGGTGCACGAAATAGGCCGGGGTGCCGGTGCTTGCCATGGTCGAAGCGATCTTGCGCGCGACGTGCCCGGACTTGCCGATGCCGCTGACGATGACGCGGCCGCGCTCGCCGTCCAGGCAGTTCTGGATCAGCCGCAGCGCGGCGAGAAAGCGCCCGTCCACGCGCTCGATCAGCGCGCGCACCGCATCGGCTTCCACCGCGAGCACGTGGCGCGCGAGCTCCAGCGCGCCCTCGCCGGTCCGCGTCGCGCTCTGCCGCTCCGAGCGCACTGCGCTTATCATAGCCGCGAAGTATAACTCTCCCCTTTCGCCGACCCTTCGGGTGTAAATGGACGCCACCGGCCTGGCGCTGCAACCGGTCCTCGTGCTGCTCGCCGGCGGCGTGCTGGCGGTGGTCGCGTGCCGCAAGCTGGGGCTGCCGCCGATCATCGGCTATCTGGGCGCCGGCGTGGTCCTCGGCCCGCATGCGGCGGGCCTGGTGGCCGACACCGAGGCGGTGCGCCACCTGGCCGAGTTCGGCGTCGTGTTCCTGATGTTCTCCATCGGGCTCGAGTTCAGCCTGCCCAAGCTGCGCTCCATGGGCCGCTCGGTGTTCGGGCTCGGCGCCTCGCAGGTGGTGGTGAGCATCGCCCTGTGCACGGGCGCGGCGCTCGCGGCCGGCGGCAGCTGGCAGGCGGGCATCGCGCTCGGCGGCGCGCTCGCCATGTCCTCGACCGCGATCGTGTCCAAGCTGCTCGCGGAGCGCCTGGAGCTCGACACGCCGCACGGCCGCGACGTGATCGGCGTGCTCCTGTTCCAGGATATCGCGGTGGTGCCGCTGCTCATTCTCGTGCCGGCGCTGGGCGGCCCGGTCGAGGAGCTCGGCCGCGACATCGCCGAGGCGCTCGCCAAGGCCGCCGTGGTGCTCGCGGTGCTGCTGCTCGCCGGCCCGCGCATGATGCGCGCCTGGTTCGGCGTCATCGCGCGGCGCCGATCGACCGAGCTGTTCGTGCTCAACGTCCTGCTGATCACGCTGCTGCTCAGCTTCATTACCGGGCTGGCCGGACTGTCGCTCGCGCTCGGCGCGTTTCTCGCCGGCATGCTGATCTCCGAGACCGAGTACCGCTACCAGGTGGAGGAGGACATCAAGCCGTTCCGCGACGTGCTGCTCGGGCTGTTCTTCGTCACCGTGGGCATGATGCTCGACGTGCGCCTGGTGCTGGCGCAGGGCTGGCTGGTGCTGCTGTTCGTCACACTGCTGCTCGCGGTGAAAGGAACGGTGATTGCACTGCTCGCGCGCGGCTTTGGCGCGCCCCCCGGCACGGCGCTACGCACGGCGCTCGCCTTGGCGCAGGGCAGCGAGTTCGGCTTCGTGCTCTTGGCGCAGGCGCGCGGCGCGGAGCTCGCGCCCGAGCCCGTGCTGCAGGCGCTGATCGCGGCGATGATCCTGTCGATGCTCGCCACGCCGTTCCTGGTCGCGGCGAGCGACCGCCTCGTGCTGCGCTTCACGACCTCGGAGTGGATGGCGCGCTCCCTCGAGATGCACCGCGTCGCGGTGCGCACGCTGGAAACCGAGCGCCACGTCATCATCCTGGGCTATGGCAGGAACGGCCAGCGCCTGGCGCGCCTGCTCGAGGCCGAAGGCGTGCGCTACGTGGCGCTCGACCTCGATCCCGAGCGCGTGCGCGAGGCGGCGCTCGCGGGCGACACGGTGGTGTACGCGGATTGCATGCGGCGCGAGGCGCTGGTGGCCGCGGGCGTGGCGCGCGCCGCCGCGGTCGTGATCACGTTCGCCGACGTGGCGGCCGCCGCGCGGGTGCTCGCCAACGTGCACGCGCTGAACGCCGCGGTGCCGGTGATCGTGCGCGCGCGCGACGAAGCCGACATCGCGCGGCTCACCGCCGCGGGCGCTTCGGAGGTGGTGCCGGAAGCCTTCGAATCGGGCCTGATGCTCGCCTCGCACACGCTGGTGTGGGTGGGAGTGCCGCTCGCGCGCGTCATGCGCCGCGTGAGCCAGGTGCGCGAACAGCAGTACGGGCTGCTGCGCGGCCTGTACCACGGCGCAAGCGACCCCCCGGAGGGCGGCGAAGCGGTGCAGCCGCGCCTGCACGCGGTCACGCTGCACGCGCACGCGGCGGCGCTGGCGCAGCCGCTCGAGGGGCTCGGGCTGGAGGAGATCGGCGTGCAGGTGCGCGCGGTGCGCCGGCCCGGCACCGGCAAGAAGCTGGCGCCCGCAGAGGCGGGGCC
>JBFFZT010000345.1:0-3275 GCA_041568535.1 Burkholderiales bacterium
CGCCCGGGCGCCCGCACGAAACAGCTTGAGCTGCGCGTCGACGTACTCTGCGAACTGCCCTGCGAGGCGCGGATACTGCCCCGGAATGCCCGCGCCATCGGGTCCGTGGCAGCCGGCGCAGGCGGCCACGTTCTTCTCCGCGATGCCGCCACGCCAGATCTTCTGGCCAAGGGCGGCAAGTTCCTTGTCGCTCGCCGCCGCAGGTTTCAGCGCTTGCGACGCGTAGTACGCCGCGAGCGCGCGCATGTCGGCATCCGACAGGTTCGCCACCATGCCGGCCATCAGCGCGTTCTCGCGCGCCGCCTTCTTCCCACCCTGCGGCTTGAAATTGACCAACTGCTTGGCAAGGTAGCTCGAGTGCTGGCCGGCGAGCTTGGGATTGGCGGGCAGGACGCTGTTGCCATCCGCGGCATGACAGGCCGCGCAGACCTGCTTGGCAAGCTGCTCGCCCTTCGCGAGGTCGGGCTTGGCGTCCTGCGCCGTGCCCTGGCCGGACCACAGCAGGCCCGTGGCGAGCATCGCCGCCAGCGTGCGATTCATTCTGAAGCTCCCCTAAATCGGTAGGAAACGCCTCATTTTATTAGAATTTCAGCCATGCCGGAATCCAGCAGCGCGTTTTCCCGCGTCGAGTTCCTGGTTTCCGCAGGAATCTCTGGCGGCCTGCCGCCCGCGGATGCGCCCGAGCTGGCGTTCGCCGGCCGCTCGAACGTCGGCAAGTCGAGCGCCATCAACGCGTTGACCCACCGCAGGCGCCTGGCGTTCTTCTCCAAGACACCCGGCCGCACGCAGACCATCAACTTTTTCGACCTGGGCGGCGCCGGCCGCTTGGTGGACCTGCCGGGCTATGGTTACGCACGCGTGCCACAGGCGATGCGCGCGCAGTGGGATCAGCTCGTCGGCAGCTATCTGCAATCGCGCGCGACGCTTGCCGGCATCGTGCTGCTCATGGATGCCCGGCGCCCCTTCACCTCGCACGACGAGCACCTGCTCGAGTGGCTGCGCCCGGTGGGCCGGCGCCTGCTCGTGCTGCTGGCGAAGTGCGACAAGCTGTCGCGGGTCGAGCGCGCGGCCACGCTGCGCCGTGCGCGCGCGCGCCTCGAGGCGAGCGATCCTGGCGCCACGGCGCTGCTGTTCTCCAGCCACAGTGACGAAGGGGTCGATGCGGCGCGCGCGCTGCTCGAGGACTGGCTGCGGGCAGCGCGCAAGGAATAAAAGACCCCCGGTAAAGGGGATATAAACCGGGGGCAAAACGCCTTAATTGGGATTAAGGCAACCCGCTCAGGGAGGAGAAGCGGGAGACGATCAACATCGTCTGCAGGTAAGATTGCCGCCGGCGCGGAAAGTTCCGCGTACAGAAACCTCTCAAGAAATCAGCACTATGAAGATCTACGGGCAGTATCCGGCGGTGCGCATGCCGCGCATGCGGCGCGACGAGTTCTCGCGCCGGCTGATGCGCGAGACGGTGCTGACGGCGAACGACCTGATCTATCCGGTGTTCGTCCTCGACGGCAAAGACCGCACCGAGAACGTGGCTTCGATGCCCGGCGTTGAGCGCATGACGGTGGACCGGCTCCTGCCGGTCGCGGAGCAGTGCGTGAAGCTGCGCATCCCGGTGCTGGCGCTGTTTCCGGTCATCGAGCAGAAACTGAAAACGGCGGACGGCCGCGAAGCGTTCAACGCGAAGGGCCTGGTGCCGCGCGCGGTGGCGGCGCTGAAACGACGCTTTCCCGAGCTCGGCATCATGACCGATGTCGCGCTCGATCCCTACACGTCGCACGGCCAGGACGGCGTCGTCGACAAGTCCGGGTACATCTTGAATGACGTTACCCTCGCCGTGCTGGAGAAGCAGGCGCTGTGTCAGGCGCGCGCCGGCGTGGACATCGTCGCGCCTTCGGACATGATGGACGGGCGCATCGGCCGCATCCGTGGCGCCCTGGAAAAGGCCGGCCTGATCCACACCAAGATTCTCGCCTACGCCGCAAAGTACGCCTCGGGCTTCTACGGGCCGTTTCGCGATGCCGTCGGCTCGGCAAAGAATCTCGGCAAGGGCGACAAGAAGACCTACCAGATGGATCCGGCGAATTCCAACGAAGCGCTCTGGGAAGTCGGGCTCGACCTCGCGGAAGGCGCGGACATGGTAATGGTGAAGCCGGGGCTGCCTTATCTGGACATCGTGCGGCGCGTAAAGGACGCGTTCAAGGCGCCGACCTACGTCTACCAGGTCTCGGGCGAATACTCGATGCTGCGCGGCGCGATCGACCGGGGATGGCTGCCGCGCAGCTGCGTGCTGGAGGCGCTGCTCGCCATGAAGCGCGCGGGCGCCGACGGCATCCTCACCTACTTCGCGCTCGAAGCGGCGCGCGAGCTGAAAAAGGCCGGCTAGCCGAACACCACGGCCACGCCGTGCGCGTCCTGCGCGTTCACGGCAAGCGAGCCGTCGGGCAGCGCGATCGGCTTCAGGCCGTTGCCGCGCAGGACGGCGGCGGCGCGCGCGCGATCGGCCACGCGGATGAACAGCGCCGCCACCAGCGGCCGCGGGCGCAGCGGCAGGCCGACCCCGTGCAGGCGATGTCCCAGCTTCCAGCGCGTGGCAAGCGCGATCGGCGCGGTGCCCGTCTGCACCAGCAGTCCTTCGTCGATGCGCCGAGGCTGCGCGGCGAACACGTTCGCGTAGCCCTCGGCGGCGCGCGCGGGGTCTTCGGCCACCACCGCCACCGCGGCGATCTGCGTTGCGCCCACGGCGTGGCGCACGAGCTCCGGCCGCCACACGAGCGCGCGGCTGAAGTGCTGGCACGCGAACATCAGGCAGCCGGGCGAGGCCTCGCGCGGCAGGTGCACAATGCGAAAGCGCGCTTCGCCGAGGTCCGCGACCGGGCGCGAGAAATCGAGCGGCGCCTGCGCTGCGATGCCGTCGGCGGCGAGCTCGGCGTACAGGCCGCCGGCGTCGTCGGTGGCGAGCGCGAGCGCGCCCAGCCCCTCGCCCTGCGCAAGGAAATCGCTGAACGCCTGCAGCGCAGGATGCGGCCTGGGCAGCGCCAGCAGCTCGAGGTAGTCGCGCTCGAACATGATGCAGTGGTTCTGCGAGCCGAGCGTGTGCGTGCCGCGGGGCGTGAGCGTCAGGCCCATGCGCGCGTAGGCGGCGCGCGCGCGCTCCAGGTCGCGCACCACGATCACGGCGTGATCGATCCCCTGCAGGTGGCGCCGCACGGCTGCGCTCAGTCGGCGGCGGCGCGCTCGAGCGTCGTCAGGAAGCGCTCGGCATCCTGGTAGCCGAC
>JBFFZT010000346.1:0-3235 GCA_041568535.1 Burkholderiales bacterium
CGGGCGGCGCCGCCACCGACGGCCGCACGCGCATCCTCGACCTCAAGCCGACCGGACTGCACCAGCGCGTGGCGGTGATCCTCGGGTCGAAGAACGAGGTCGAGGTCGTCACCTCGTACCATAAATAGGGACAGACCTCATTTTTCCTGCGCCGGCGTCGAGACAGACGTCGTCGATGTGCCTTTGCCTCTAATACATCTCGGCTTTTCTGGCGGGGTGTGTCGTCCCGCCAGAAAAGCCGAGACCATAGAGAACCGAACGTAGGCTTGAGCGCCGTCGCTTCGCTAGCGCAAGAAAAATGAGGTCTGTCCCCAATTACACCAGCACCAGGCCCTGCCCGGTCGGCAGCTCCAGCACCTGGCGGCCGCGGGCGGCGAAGAACGGATCCTCGGCGAGCTTCTGCGCGCGGTACCCGCGCCAGCCGTAATCGTCGAGCAGGATCGCCGCGCCCGGCGACAGCCGTTCCCAGAAGAACTCGAGCGCGCCGATCTCGGCCGCCGCGGAGTTCATGTCGAGGTGCAGGAACGCGACTTTCGCGGGCGCGCGCTCGCTCAGCACGTCCGGCACGCGGCCGCGAATCACCTGCACGTTGCGGTACGCGGCGAACCTGCGGCGGCTCGCCTCGTACAGCCCCTCCTGCTCGAAGGCCGCCGGATTCTGCTGCCCGGGATTGAGCTGGTCCGGCGGTATCCCGGTGAAGGTATCGTAGAGGTACCACTGCTTGTCGCGGCTGCCGAAGTCGAGGTAGCGCGCCGCGACCGCACTGCAGAAGCCCTGGTACACGCCGCATTCGACGAAATCGCCGGCGATGCGCAGGCTGTTGCTCGCGCACCAGCACAGCACGTGCAGGCGCCACACCAGGGTCTTCTCCACCGGGCTGGCGACGTTGCTGTTGAACGCCTCCATGAACCGGGCGTCCTCGAGGAATCCCAGGTTGCGGTCGAACGTGATGAGCATGTCGCCCGCGAACGTCGAGCCGAAGATCCTGGTGAGCGTCTGCACCGCCTCGTTGAGCTTCGCCTCGTGCTCCTTCTTTACCCAGAACATCGGCGCCTCCCGCCAAAGGAAAAGGCCGGGAGCTCGCGCCGCCCGGCCTTCCCGTGACTCCCTTGAAATCGGTTACTTGAGGTGCTTGTTGACCAGCTTGGTCATCTCGAACATCGACACCTGCGACTTGCCACCGAACACCGCCTTCAGCTTGTCGTCGGCGTTGATCATGCGGCGGTTCTTCTTGTCCTGCAGGCTGTTGCGCTTGATGTAGCCCCAGATTTTCTTGGTCACTTCGGTGCGCGGCATGGAGCTGGAGCCGACCACCGCCGCGAGCGACGCGCTCGGGCTCATCGCCTTCATGAACGCTGCATTCGGCTTGCGCTTCTTGCCCGCCTTCTTCGCCTTCTTTTTCGCCATCGTGTTTCTCCTCTGATCGGAAACTCTAGAGATCCGGATATTGCCGCCGCGGTGCGGCGGTGGGCGAAAGATGCCGAATCCAGGGAGGCATGTCAATGACTGCGAGTGAGCCGGGCGCACTATTTTTTGCTCTACGCGCAACGCGCCGCGTGTCGCTCGTTGCGGACAAGCGGCGCGCGCACAGTGCGCGCGCCGCGCCGCGGCGTCTTGCGTGGGTTCGCCGCTGCGCGCAGCAACCCGCTGATTTCCGCGTTCATTCTTATAGAATGGCTGCCATGAACATCGCCGATCTGCGCCAGGAGTACATGCGCACGGGTCTTGCAGAGGCGCAGGCGCACGCCGACCCGCTGGTGCAGTTCGAGCGCTGGTTCCGGGACGCACTGGCGGCCGAGCTGCCGCTCGCCAATGCCATGACGCTGGCCACCGTCTCGGCGTCGGGCGCGCCGACGGCGCGCATCGTGCTGCTCAAGGCACTGGAACAGGGCGGGTTCGTGTTCTACACCAACTACCGCAGCCGCAAGGGCCGCGAGCTCGCGGCGCAGCCGCGCGCCTGCCTGCTGTTCCTGTGGTCCGATCTCGAGCGCCAGGTGCGCATCGAGGGCCGGGTCGAGACGGTGTCGGCACAGGAGTCCGACGCGTATTACGCCACCCGTCCCCTCGGCGCGCGGCTCTCGGCGTGGGCCTCGGCGCAGAGCGAGGCGGTGCCCGATCGCGCCGCGCTGGAGCGCGCGCTCGAGGCGATGCGCGCGAAGTACGGCGAGCGCCCGCCGCGCCCGCCGCACTGGGGCGGCTACCGCCTGGTGCCCGAGGCGATCGAGTTCTGGCAGGGACGCGCCGACCGGTTGCACGACCGACTGCTCTACCGCCGCACGGCGGGCGCCGCCGCGGGCTGGTCGATTGAGCGCCTCGCTCCCTGATCCGGTGCTCGCGTTCCTGCGCGACGCCGGGCTTGCCGCGCCGGGCGAGACGGTGGCGGCGACCGCGCTCACCGGCGGCGTGTCCTCGGATATCTGGAAGGTCGAGCTGCGCAGCGGGCCGGTGTGCGTGAAGCGCGCGCTGCCGCGCCTGCGCGTGGCGCAGCTCTGGGAGGCGCCGGTCGAGCGCAACCGCTACGAATGGCGCTGGATGCGCGCCGCCGCGCGCATCGCGCCGGGCAGCGCGCCACGCGTGCTCGCGCACGACGATGCGGGCGTGTTCGCCATGGAGTATCTCGACAAGGCGCGCTTTCCGCTGTGGAAAGACGAGCTGCGTGCGGGCCGCGCCGATGCGACGTTCGCGCGGCAGGTCGGCGAGCGCCTCGCGCGCATCCATGCGGCGACCGCCGGCGATGCGCGCGTCGCCGCCGAATTTGCGACCGATGCGAGCTTTCACGCCATCCGCCTCGAGCCTTATCTGCTCGCCACCGCCCGCCGCCACGCGGATGTCGCGCCGCAGCTCGAGCGTCTCGCGCAGCGCACGGCGGCGACCCGCGAGGCGCTGGTGCACGGCGACGTCAGCCCGAAGAACATCCTGGTCGGCACCCAGGGCCCGGTGTTTCTCGACGCCGAATGCGCCTGGTACGGCGATCCGGCATTCGATCTGGCGTTCTGCCTCAACCACCTGCTGCTCAAGTGCCTGTGGGTGCCGCAGGCGGCCGAGCGCTTCATGGCGTGCTTCGACGCGCTCGCCGGCGGCTACCTGTCGGCATACGCGCCGGCGGGCCTTGAGGCGCGCGCGGCGAGCCTGCTGCCCGGCCTGCTGCTCGCGCGCGTCGACGGCAAGTCGCCGGTGGAATACGTGACCGACGAGGCGCAGAAGTCGCGCGTGCGCTCGGTCGCGCGCGCGCTGC
>JBFFZT010000347.1:0-3217 GCA_041568535.1 Burkholderiales bacterium
ACAACGGCATCGAGTACGGGATGATGCAGGCGCTCGCCGAGGGCTTCGCGCTGCTCGCGGCGCGCGCGGATTTCGGCTTCGACGCCGCGCGCCTCGCCGAGGCCTGGCGCCACGGCAGCGTGATCCGCTCGTGGCTGCTCGACCTGTGCGCCGAGGCGCTCGCGCGCGACGGCGCGCTCGAGGACGTGGCGCCGATGGTGGCGGACTCGGGCGAAGGGCGCTGGACCGCGCTCGAGGCGGTGGAGCTGGGCGTGCCGGCCCCGGTCATCACCGCGGCGCTGATGGCGCGCTTTTCCAGCCAGGGCCGCGCCGACGATGCGAACAAGCTGCTTGCGCTGATGCGCGCGGGCTTCGGCGGGCATGCGGTGAAGAAACGATGATCGTCGTCGTGATGGGCGTCTCGGGCTCGGGCAAGAGCACGATCGGCGCCCCGCTCGCCGCGCGCCTGGGCTGGGAGTTCCTCGACGCCGACGATTTCCATCCGCCGGCGAACGTCGAGAAGATGGCAGCCGGCCAGCCGCTCGAGGACGCCGACCGCTGGCCGTGGCTCGAGCGGCTGAACCGGGAGCTGCGCCGGCGCGAGAACGCCGTGCTCGCTTGCTCCGCGCTCAAGGCGTCTTATCGCAGGGCGCTGTGCAAGGACCTCGACTGCCGCATCGTCCACCTGCGCGGCTCGCTCGAGCTGCTGCGCGCGCGCCTCGAGGAGCGCAAGCACCGCTACATGCCGGCCTCGCTCCTCGAGAGCCAGTTCGCTACGCTCGAGCCACCGGCCGACGCCATCGACATCGACGTGGCGCAGCCGGTGGACGAGTGCGTGGCGGCGATCCTCGCTCAGCTGCCGATGTGCACCTGATACTTGGCGCCCGTAGACATGGTGCAGATGCCGGCGCCCTGGCGCGGCGAGTTCATCTGGTACTCGCAGCTCATGTAGGCGCCGCTCGGGCCGTAGGCGCTCGCCACGCCGCGGCGTTGGTCGCCGTCGACGCGCGTCGCCTCGCCGGTGAGCGTTTCGCCCTGGTAGTTGAGCTCGAAGCGCCCCTTGCCGGTCATCATGTTGACGACCGAGCCGGTGACGACGCCGGTGCGCGTGGCAAGCTCGTTGGACGGGTACAACCGCACCGGCAGCGACACCGGCAGCGCGGCGCCGGCGCCCGCCTGCGGGACGGGCGCGGCCACCGCCGGTCCGCCGGGATGGCCCGGGATGACGTGCCAGAGCTGCCCGTCCGGCCCGGGCACGACGTAGCAGCCTGCGAGCGCCGCCGACGCGAGCGTCGCGAGCGCGATCCTGGAAACTTTCGTGGTGCCTCCGTTCGGTACGCAGGCAAGCGCCTGCGCGACCATCATCGGAGCGCGCGGGCTACGCGCGGCCTACCGCTCGCTTACCGATCGCTCACAATCGGCGCGTCGTGTCCGCGCTCGCGGTACTCGCGCGCGCGCGCGGGCTGGCCCGCCTCTTCCCAGAAGCGCCCGAGCCCGTCCAGCGCGCGCGCAAAGCGCGTCTGCCAGCGCTCGCGCGGGCGCAGGCTCCAGGTCTCGTCGGCCTCGCCGGCCAGGAACGGGCCGCGGTAGAGCTCGAGCAGGCGCGCGCCCAGCCGCTCGGCCTCGGCGGCGGCGCCCGGCGCGCGCCCCGGCTTGAGCGCGGCGTCGAGCTCGCTTAGCAGCCGCTCGTAGGCCCAGGCGTCGACCCAGAAGTAGCGCGCATCGAGCGAGAGCTTGCCCTCGTGCAGCACCAGCGCGCGGTCCTCGCCGAGGAGCTTGCGCAGCCGGTGCAGCGTGCTGGTGAAGGAGCGGTGCGCCGAGTCGCCGTCGATGCGCGGCCACATGGCGTCGGTGATCAGCTCCTCGGCCACGCGCTCGCCGCCGAACGCGATCAGCACCTTGAGCAGCTCGAGCGGCCGGCGCTGCGCCTTGCCCCCCGCCGCGGCGAGCGGCTCGCCGTGGCGCAGGAGGCGAAAGCCGCCGAGCGTGTGCACGCGGAAGTGCCACGGCCACTCCGGCACGTCGAGCGGCGGGCGCTCGGGCGCGAGCGCGCGGCGCTTGACCAGGCTCTTCGCGTACTCGGTCTCGACGCCGGCGGCAAGCGCGTGCTCGCACAGCCGCGCGAGCGCCGCCGGCCGCCACCACAGGAAATGGCCGTAGTTGTGCTCGCGCCCGAGCGCGAAGCCGCGGCGCAGCGCGTTCAGGCCTGGGCGGCTGCGTCCGTGCTCGAGCGCGATGCCGGCAAAACCGAGCAGGCAGGTGTACTCGAGGTGGTGGCTGTCGATGGTGCGCGCGATGGCGCGCATCTGCGTGAGGTGCGAGATGCACTTTCTTTCGTCGCCGCATTCGGCGAGCACCTGCGCCAGCGCGAGGCGCGTGAGCACCTCGAGGAACGGGCAGCCCACCTCGATCGCCATGCGCAGCGCGCGCCGCTCGTGCTCGTGCGCGCGCATCAGGTCCTTGCGCAGCGCCGCCTCCCAGGCCTGGAAATGGTGATACAGGCACAGGTTGAAGCGGCCAGCGCCGCCCGCCTGCGATTCGAGCTGGCGCGCGAGGGCCGCGGCGGTCTCGAGGTCGCCCCCGCCGAGCGCGCCGCCGTAGCCGTTCACCAGCAACTGCAGGCTCCAGGTATGGATGCCGGTCGCGCGCGCGATCTCCTGGCCTTCGCGCATCGCGGCGAGGCAGGGCTCGTCCTCGGCCATGAGCATGTGGTACATCGCCTCCACGTTCTTAAGGGTGAGCAGCGAGAACGGCGATACGCCCGGCGCGGCGGCGAGCTTGCGCATGGCCTCGATCAGACCGTGGGCGCGCACGAACACGCCGGTCCACATCAGCGTCAGCGCGGCAAGCAGGCCAACGAACATCTTCAGATTCGGATCCGGCACCTGCTGTGAGGCGGCGATCGCGCGCTGGATCCACTGCTCGATGTCGCGGCGGTGCGGCTGGCGCAGCGTGAGCGAGAAGAACATGCTGCACGCCACCCGCGCCTCGGCTTCGGCCGAGGGCAGGCGCATGCCCTCGCCCGCCATGCCGTCGAGCACCGCGATCCAGCGATCGAGCAGCGAGAAATCATCGAGCTCGTAGAGGATCGCGTCCATCGCGCCTGAGCAGGCCAGCACCATGCCGGCCGCGTCCGGCGCGGCGAGCGTGCGGAACAGCTCGTAGGCGCGCTCGAAGCCCAGGCGCCCCTCGCGCGGCGCGCGCTGCGCCTGGCTGGCGGCAGCCCAGTACACGGTCC
>JBFFZT010000348.1:0-3215 GCA_041568535.1 Burkholderiales bacterium
CGAGGCGCAGGTCACCATCGGGCCGGTGATCGAGAACGGCTTTTACTATGATTTTTCGTACAAGCGCCCGTTCACGCCCGAGGATCTCGCGGCCATCGACAAGCGCATGGCCGAGATCGCGAAAAAGGACCTGCCGGTCGGCCGGCGCGAGCTGCCGCGCGAGGACGCGGTGAAGCTGTTCCGCGGCATGGGCGAGACCTACAAGGCCGAGATCATCGCCGCGATCCCGGAGAAGGAGACGATCTCGCTCTACGGGCAGGGCGACTGGCTCGACCTGTGCCGCGGCCCGCACGTGCCCTCGACCGGCAAGCTCAAGGTGTTCAAGCTGATGCGCGTCGCCGGCGCGTACTGGCGCGGCGACTCGAAGAACGAGATGCTCCAGCGCATCTACGGCACGGCGTGGGCGAAGAAGGAGGACCAGGACGCCTACCTGAAGATGCTGGAGGAAGCCGAGAAGCGCGACCACCGGCGCCTGGGCACGCAGCTCGACCTCTTTCACATGCAGGAAGCGGCCCCGGGCCTCGTGTTCTGGCACCCCAAGGGCTGGGCCCTGTGGCAGCAGGTCGAGCAGTACATGCGCCGCGTATACCGCGACAACGGCTACCAGGAAGTGCGCGCGCCGCAGATCCTCGACAAGAGCATCTGGGAGAAGACCGGCCACTGGGACAACTACCGCGAGAACATGTTTACCACCTCCTCGGAGAACCGCGACTACGCGGTCAAGCCGATGAACTGCCCGGGGCACATCCAGATCTACAACAAGGGCATCCGCAGCTACCGCGACCTGCCGTACCGGCTGGGCGAATTCGGCGCCTGCCACCGCAACGAGCCCTCGGGCGCGCTGCACGGGCTGATGCGGGTGCGCGGCTTCACCCAGGACGACGGCCACATCTTCTGTACCGAAGACCAGGTGATGCAGGAGTGCGTGCAGTACACGGCGCTGCTGCAGAAGGTGTACGCCGATTTCGGCTTCACCGACATCATCTACCGCGTGGCGACGCGGCCCGAGAAGCGCATCGGCGACGACGCCGCCTGGGACAAGGCCGAGCGCGCCCTCATCGAGTCGCTCGAGCGCTCGGGGGTGCAGTTCCAGGTCACCCCGGGCGAGGGCGCCTTCTACGGCCCGAAGATCGAGTACTCGCTGAAGGACGCCATCGGCCGCGTCTGGCAGTGCGGCACCATGCAGGTCGACTTCTTCATGCCCGAGCGCCTGGGGGCGGAGTACGTGGGCGAGGACAACGCGCGCCACACCCCGGTGATGCTCCATCGTGCCATCGTCGGCTCGATGGAGCGGTTCCTGGGCATCCTCATCGAGCACTACGCGGGGGCGTTCCCCCTGTGGCTGGCGCCCGAGCAGGTGGCCGTGCTCAATATTTCCGAGCACCAGGCGGACTACGCGGCGGGGGTCGCGGCGACGCTCCGGAAGGCCGGTTTCCGCGCCGTCGAAGATTTGCGAAACGAGAAAATTTCTTATAAGATTCGCGAACATAGCCTGCAAAAGCTGCCCTACCAGGTGGTGGTCGGGGACAAGGAGAAGCAGGCTGGAACGGTGGCCGTGCGCACGCGCGGCGGGGAAGACCTCGGGGCCATGCGCCTGGAGGAATTCACCGCACGTCTCCGCAACGAGGCGAAAGCGCAGTAGCACGGCCGTTTTTTTCAACGTGTAAAGGAGCTTGTCACTCATCGCACTCGAAAGATCGCAACGCATCAACGGGGAGATCACCGCGCCGCAGGTGCGGCTGGTCGGCGAGAACGCGGAGCAGCTGGGCATCGTGCCGGTGGCCGAGGCGCTGCGCCTGGCGGAGGAGCGCGGCGTGGACCTGGTGGAGATCGCGCCGACGGCGCAGCCGCCGGTCTGCAAGCTCATGGACTACGGCAAGTTCCGCTACCGCGAGCAGAAAAAGGCCCACGAGGCCAAGCTCAAGCAGAAGCAGATCCAAGTGAAGGAGATCAAGTTCCGCCCCGGCACCGACGAGGGCGATTACAAGATCAAGCTGGGCAAGCTGATCCAGTTCCTCGAGGACGGCGACAAGGCCAAGGTGACGTTGCGGTTCCGCGGCCGGGAGATGGCGCACCAGGAGTTTGGCGTGCGGCTCCTGGAGCGGGTGAAGGCGGACCTGCTGGAAGTGGGCATCGTGGAGCAGTTCCCGAAGCTCGAGGGCCGGCAGATGGTGATGGTGCTGGCGCCCAAGAAGAAGGGCGTGCCGCCCAAGGCCAAGGCGAAGCCCGCGGCGAAGCCCAAGGCGAAGAAGGAAAAGGCAGCAACACCCACGGCAGTGAAGCCGGCCGCCTGAGCGCGCCGGCAATACAAGTGATGGCCGCGGCTTCAAGTGCCCGCAAGGCGGGCCGCCCGGCGTCAGGCTAGAACAGACAGAAGGAGCAGTCCCGTGCCAAAAGTAAAGACCAAGAAGTCGGCGGCGAAGCGCTTCAAGATCCGCTCATCGGGCGGCATCAAGCGCTCGCAGGCCTACATGCGCCACATCCTCACCAAGAAGTCCACGAAGAGGAAGCGCCATTTGCGCGGCACCACCAACGTGCACGACAGCAACAAGCGCGCGGTGCGCGCCATGCTGCCGTACGCCTCATAGGGAGGCGCCATGCCAAGAGTCAAGCGCGGAGTCACGGCGCGCGCGCGCCACAAGAAGGTCCTCAGGCAGGCCAAGGGGTTCCGCGGCCGCCGCGGCAACGTCTATCGCGTCGCCAAGCAGGCGGTGATGAAGGCGGGACAGTACGCCTATCGCGACCGCCGCAACCGCAAGCGCACCTTCCGCGCCCTGTGGATCGCGCGCATCAACGCCGCGGTGCGCGAGCTCGGCATGAGCTATTCGGCGTTCATGTCCGGGCTGAAGCGAGCCAACATCGACATCGACCGCAAGGTGCTCGCCGATCTGGCGGTCGCGGACAAGCCGGCGTTCGCGAAGATCGCCAGCCAGGTGAAGGCCAGCCTCGCCCACTGACCCCGTTGCGGAAGGCGCGGGGATGCAAGACGTCAACGCCATCGTCGAGCGCGCGCTCGCGGAGTTCCGCGGCGCCGCCGACCCCGCGTCGCTGGAGAACGCCAAGGCGCGCTATCTCGGCAAGAGCGGCGAGCTGACGGCGCTGCTGCGCACCCTGGGCGCGCTCGCGCCCGAGGAGCGCAAGGCGGCCGGCGCGCGCATCAACGCCGCCACGGCGCAGGTCGAGGAGGCCCTCGACGCGCGCCGCGCCGAGCTTTC
>JBFFZT010000349.1:0-3203 GCA_041568535.1 Burkholderiales bacterium
CTCGCCGCCGCTGCCCGGCTGCACCGCCGCGAGCTTGTCGAAGATGCGCGGCGTCAGCACGTAGCGTCCGACCACCGCCAGCGTCGAAGGCGCCTTGTCGGGCTTGGGCTTTTCCACCATCGCGCGGATCGCGCTCAGCTCCTCCTGCGGGTGCTCGGTGCTGACGATGCCGTAGCTCGCCGTTTGCTCGCGCGGCACCTCCATCACGCCGAGGATCGAGCAGCCCTCGGTGCGGAAATGCTGCGCCATCTGCGCGGTCACCGAAGGCTGCGCGTCGATGAGGTCGTCGGCCAGCAGCACGGCAAACGGCTCGTTGCCGACCACCGGCTGCGCGCACAGCACCGCGTGGCCCAGCCCGAGTGGCTCGGGCTGGCGCGTGTAGATGCAGCGGCAGCCCGGCGGCAGCACGCCCTGCACCACCTCGAGCAGCGCGCGCTTGCCCTTCGCCTCCAGGTCCGACTCGATCTCGTAGGCCTTGTCGAAGTGGTCCTCGATGGCACGCTTGTGGCGGCCGGTGATGAAGATCATGTCGGTGATCCCGGCCGCCGCCGCCTCCTCCACCGCGTACTGGATCAGGGGCCGGTCGACGATCGGCAGCATCTCCTTGGGGCTCGCCTTGGTGGCGGGCAGGAACCGGCTGCCGAAGCCGGCGACCGGGAAAACGGCTTTGCGCAGGGGGGCAGGCATGCGGCTCAGAGCTTCTCCAGGGTGTCCTTCAGTCCTTGCTCGTCCAGCACCGCGACGCCGAGCTCGCGCGCCCGCTCGAGCTTGCTGCCGGCGTCGCTGCCGGCGACCACGTAGTCGGTGTTCTTCGAAACCGAGCCGGCAACTTTGTGGCCCTTGGACTCTATCAGCGATTTCGCCTCGTCGCGCGACATGCCGGGCAGCGTGCCGGTGAGCACGAAGGTCCTGGCCGCGCGGGCGCGCGTCGCACCCGGCTCGGCGCGCAACCGCACCCCCGTGCGCCGGTCGGTGAGCCGCTCGATCACCTCCCGGTTGTGCGCCTCCTGCACGAAGCGCCGCACGCTTTCCATGATCTCCGGCCCGATGCCTTCGAGCGGCACGGCGGCGAGCGGCTCGCCACGGCGCTTGCGCTTGGCGTTGTCCGTGCGCAGCGCCTCCTTGTCCGCGGCGAGGCGCGCCCAGTCCGCCCCGAGCAGCGCCTCGAGCGAGCCGAAATGCCGCGCCAGGATCTTGGCGACTTCCTCGCCGACGCCGGGGATACCCAGCGCGAAGACGAAGCGTCCGAGCGTCGCGTCGCGAGAGCGCTCGATGCTGGCGAGTACATTGCGCGCCGACTTCGCCCCCATGCGCTCGAGCCCCGCCAGGGCATCGGCGTCCAGTGCGTAGAGGTCGGCCGGGCTCGCCACCATCTCCAGCTCCACCAGCTGCTCGGCCAGCTTGTCGCCCAGGCCCTCGATGTCCATCGCGCGGCGGCCCTTGAAATGCAGCAGCGCCTGCACCCGCTGCGCGCGGCAGTACAGGCCACCGGTGCAGCGCGTCGCCGCCTCGTCCGGCAGCCGCACCACGGCCGAGCCGCACACGGGGCACTGCTGCGGCATGTGAAATTCCTGCGTGCGCGCTGGCCGCTTGTCGGGTCGCACGCTGACCACTTCCGGGATCACGTCGCCGGCGCGCCGCACGATCACCGTATCGCCAACGCGCACGTCCTTGCGCCGCAGCTCGTCCTCGTTGTGCAGCGTGGCGTTAGTGACGGTGACGCCGCCGACAAACACCGGCTTCAGGCGCGCCACCGGCGTGAGCACGCCAGTGCGGCCCACCTGTACGTCGATGCCCAGCACCTCGGTCTCCTGTTCCTCGGCCGCGTACTTGTGCGCAAGCGCAAAGCGCGGCGCGCGCGCCACGTAACCGAGGCGCTCCTGCCAGTCGAGGCGGTTCACCTTGTAGACCACGCCGTCGATGGCGAAGGGCAGCCGGTCGCGCTTCGACCCAAGGGTCGCGTAGTACTCCAGGATTCCCTCCACCCCGCGTACCACCGCCCGGTCCTTGACCACGGGAAAGCCGAGCGCGGCGAGCCGCTCGAGGATCTCGGCCTGGGTCTTCCAGCGCGCCCCCGGCGCCTGGCCGACGCCGTAGGCGAAGAAACGCAGCGTGCGCTGCGCCGTGATGCGCGAATCGAGCTGGCGCAGGCTGCCAGCGGCAGCGTTGCGCGGATTGACGAACTCCTTGAGCCCCGCCGCGCGCTGGCGCTCGTTGAGGGCCTCGAAATCGCGCCGGAACATGAGCACCTCGCCGCGCACTTCGAGGTCGCGCGATTCTGCCGACTCCGGCAGGCGCAGCGGGATGGCGCCTACGGTACGCAGGTTGGGCGTCACATCCTCGCCGTTGGTGCCGTCGCCTCGGGTTGCCCCCTGCACGAAGACGCCGTCGCGATAAGCGAGGTTCACCGCGAGGCCGTCGAACTTGGGCTCCGCGGTGTACTCCAGCGACTCGGCCTGCAGGGCGTCACGCAGCCGGCGGTCGAACGCGCGCACTTCCTCTTCGGAAAAGGCGTTGGCGAGCGACAGCATCGGCGTGCGGTGGCGGACCTCGGCGAACTCCGCCAAGGGGGGCGCGCCGACGCGCTGGGTGGGCGAGTCGGGCGCGGCAAGCTCGGGGTGCTCCGCCTCCAGGCGCTGCAGCTCGGCGAACAACTTGTCGTATGCAGCATCCGTGATCTCCGGCGCGTCCTCCACGTAGTACAGGCGATTGTGGCGCTCGAGCTCGCGGCGCAGCTCCGCGGCGCGCTGGCGCAGGGCAGCCGCGCCCGCCATGGCTCAGGAGAACAGGCGCAGCGCAGCCGGGCTGCCGGGCTCGATGCCGCGCGCCTCGAGCGTGCCGCGCACCGCATCGAGCTGCGTCCCGATCGCGGCGAGCGCGTGCTCGTCCAGCACGCGCGCGTTGTCGTCGACGATCATGCCGCCCAGCGTCGCGCACAGGTCGCGCGCGTACACCACCATCGCGTCGTAGGCGCGGCGCACCTCGGGCGCGTGGGGCACATCGATCGACAGCACGTAGCCGCCGTCGTCGCGGCGCGATACGCCGAACGCGCCCGGCGCCTGCGGCGGCGCTGCGCCGGCGAACGCGCCGCCGGGCTGCGGTACCACGTGCAGCACCACCTGGATGTCGGAGTCCGCGCACAGCGCGTCGAGTTCGCGCGCTCCCTCCACCGCCTGCTTGGTCTCCGGAGCGCGCACGCTGGC
>JBFFZT010000350.1:0-3201 GCA_041568535.1 Burkholderiales bacterium
ACAGCCGCTTCGGCTTGACGAAGAAGTTCGAGCGCCTGCTCGGGCTGCACTCGGAGTCGGTGATCCAGGACGTCGACATCCCGCTCGAGCGCGCCGCCGAGTTCCTCGAGTTCTACGCGCGCGAGATCGGCCTGTGGCCGCAGTGGATCTGCCCGATCGGCCCGGCGCCGCACGCCGGGCGCTTCACGCTCTACCCGATGGCGCCGGGCTGGTACGTGAACTTCGGCTTCTGGGACGTGAAGCGCACGCGCAAAGCGCACGCGCCGGGGCACTTCAACCGGCTGATCGAGCAGAAGGTGGGCGAGCTCGGCGGCATCAAGTCGCTGTATTCGGAGAGCTTCTTTCCCGAGGACGAGTTCCACCGCCATTACGGCGGCGAGGCCTACGCGGCGCTCAAGCGCAAGTACGACCCGGCCGGCGCGTTCCCGACGCTCTACGAGAAGTGCGTGCTGCGGCGTTAGGTAGCGCGGTCAGGTGCCGAAGCCGTCGGCCACCATCACTTCGATCAGGCGCGGGCCGCCGCTCGCAAGTCCTTCGCGCAGCGCCGGCGCGATGTCCGCGGGATCGACGATGCGCCGCCCCGGTACTCCCATCGAGCCGGCGAGCGCCGTGTAGTCGATCGCCGGCTCGCGGATGTCCATGCCGACGAAGCGGTCGGTCTTGCGCATCGAGATGAGCCGCTCCTTGAGGATGCGGTAGCCGCGGTTGTTGGCGATGACGTAGGTGATCGGCAGCTTCAGGTGCGCCGCGCTCCACAGCGCCTGGATGCCGTAGAGCGCCGAGCCGTCGCCGATCATCGCCGCCACCGGGCGCCCGGGCAGCGCGAGGCTCACGCCGATCGCGCCCGGCAGCGCGAAACCCAGGCCCCCGCTCGCCAGGCCGTAGAAGCTCTTCGCGTCGCGCTGCTCGAGCACCGCGGGCAAAGTAAGGCTCGAGGTCAGCGCCTCCTCGACCACCACTGCGTCCTTGGGCAGCGCCTCGGCGAAGCGCAGCATGAGAAAGCGCGGGTCGACCGGCTTTTCCTCGGCCACTTCGAGCGCCGCGACGCGCGCCCTGTCGCGCTGCGCGCTCCAGTTGCGCGGCGCGAGCGCCGCGAGCCGCCGCTCGGCCGCCGCGGCCGCATCGGCGCCGCGCATCTGCCGCAGCAGCGGCAGCAGCGCGCGCAGCGTCTCCTTCACGTTGGCGCGGACCGCGAGCTCGGTGGGGAAGTTCTTGCCCATCTCCCAGTCGCGCTCGCTCACGTGCACCACCGGCAGGCCGGCGGGCAGCGGCTCGAGCGGGCTGTACACCGACGTGCGCAGCAGGTCCGCGCCCAGGCACAGGAGCAGGTCGAACGGCTCGAGCGCGGCGCGTATCGACTTCTGCACGCGCGTGAGTGCGCCGAGGTAGGCGCGGTGCGCCGTCGGGTACTGCGCGGCGTAGGGCACGGTCTGCTGGTACGCGCCGGCGCCGATCAGCTCCGCGAGCTCGGTCGCCTCGGCGAAGGCATCGTGCGTCGAGAGTTCCTGCCCGGCGATGATCACCGGGTTCTTCGCCGCCAGCAGCCGCCGCGCGAGCGCCGCAAGCGCCTCGTCCGACGGGCGCGTGCGCGCGTCGATGCGCGTGGGCGCGCCCATGTCGATCTCGGCCTGCTGCTCGAGCACATCGCCGGGCAGCGAGATGAACACCGGGCCGGTGGGCGGCGTGAGCGCGACCTTGGCCGCGCGCCGCAGGATGCGCGGCAGGTCCTCCACGCGCGTCGCTTCCACCGCCCACTTGACGAAGGGCGTGGCGACCGGCACGAGCGGCGCGTAGAGCAGCGGCTCGGTGAGGCCGTGGCCCTGCTCCTGCTGTCCGGCGGTGAGGATGATCGGCGAGCCCGAGAACTGCGCGTTGTAAAGCGCGCCCATGGCGTTGCCCAGGCCCGGCGCGACATGCACGTTGGCCGCGGCGAGGCGGCCGGAGGCGCGCGCGTAGCCGTCGGCCATCGCCACCACCACCGACTCGTGCAGCCCGAGCACGTAGCGCAGCTGCGGAAAGTCGGGCACCGCTTCCATGATCGGCAGCTCGGTGGTGCCGGGGTTGCCGAAGAGGTGGGTGACGCCTTCCTCGACGAGAAGGCGCAGGAACGCGTTGCGGCCGGTGAGCTTTTCCATAGGCCCGCATCCTACTCGATGGCCCGTTTGATCGAGGTCAACGCTGCGGCGTGCCGCGGATGCACAATGACAAAATGAGCGCCAGTCCCTTCACGCCGTCCGCGCTGCAGGACTATCTGCGCACGCTGCACGGCGACGACATCGCCAACGTGCGCGTGACCCCGCTCGGCGGCGGGCGCCAGGGCGACAAGGGCTACGGCTACGGCGTGCCGCTGCGCGTCGACTACGAGCGCGCGGGCAAGCCGCAGCGCGCCGTGCTCGAGACCGTGCGCCCGGGGCCTTTCGGCCACGAGCACATGGCCGACCGCGCGCAGCTCCTGCTCTGGGCGCACGGCGCCTTCAACCGCCTGCCGCGGCACGTGCCCTCGCTCGACGTCGGCGCGGTGCGCGCTGACGGCGCGCTCGAGCCGCTCGGCACGGCCGAGGAGCTGTTCATGCTGGCGCAGTTCGTCGAGGGCCGCGAGTACGCCGACGACGTGCTGCGCATGCGCGGCGGCGGCGCCGCCACGCCGCAGGACTTCGCGCGCGCCGACGCGCTGTGCGACTACCTCGCCGACATCCATCGCGTCGCGGGGCCCGATCCCGACCTGTACGTGCGCCGCCTGCGCGAGCTGGTCGGGCACGGCGAGTGCGTCTTCGGCGTCGCCGACAGCTACCCCGAAGGCCCGTACGTCGCGAGCGTGCGCGAGATCGAGCGCCGCTGCCTGGAATGGCGCTGGCGGCTGAAGGCGAAGACGCACCGGCTGCGCCAGGTGCACGGCGACTTCCATCCGTGGAACATCCTGTTCCGCGAAGGCGCCGACTTCACGGTGCTCGACCGCTCGCGCGGCGAGTGGGGCGAGCCGGCCGACGACGTGACGTGCCTGTCGCTCAACTACCTGTTCTTCTCGCTGCAGCGCTCGGGCCGGCTGGAGGGCGATTTCGAGCGCCTGTTCCGCGCTTTCTGGGCGCGCTACCTCGAGCGCTCCGGCGACCTCGAGATCCTCGAGGTGGCGGCGCCGTTCTTCGCCTTCCGCGCGCTGGTGATGGCGAATCCGCTGTGGTACCCCGCGCTCGATGCGAGCGT
>JBFFZT010000351.1:0-3197 GCA_041568535.1 Burkholderiales bacterium
ACGGCGCCGACGACAAGGAGGCGCTGCTCGAGCGGCTGGCGCAGGCGCTCGGCTTTCCGGCGTGGTTCGGCGGCAACTGGGATGCGCTCGAGGATTGCCTCGGCGATCTGGGCTGGCGCGCCCGGGAAGGCCACGTCTTTCTCCTCGCCGGGTACGAGGACCTGCCGGCCGACGATCTGGGCGTGCTGCTCGACGTGCTCTCGGCGAGCGCCGCGTACTGGGCGGAGCGCGGCAGGCCGTTCTTCGCGGTGTTCATCGACCCGCGGCACACCCTCGCCCTGCCCGAGCTTTTTCGCCACCGGCCGGCGTGAGCGCCAAGCTGCCGGAATCGGTGCTGGTGGTGATCCACACGCCGGATCTGCAGGTGCTGCTGCTGGAGCGCGCGCAGCGACCCGGCTTCTGGCAATCGGTCACCGGGTCGCTCGAGCGGCCGCAGGAGCCGCCGGTGCGGGCCGCGCAGCGCGAAGTGCGCGAGGAAACCGGCATCGAGGCGGCGCCCGCGCAGCTGCTGGACTGGCGGCTGGCGCACGCGTTCGAGATCTACGCGCACTGGCGCGGGCGCTTTCCGGCAGGCACCACGCACAACACCGAGCACGTGTTCAGCCTGTGCCTGCCAGCGCCGGCCGCCGTGACGCTGGCGCCGCAGGAGCACCGCGCGCAACGCTGGCTGCCGTGGCGCGAGGCGGCCGAGGCGTGCTTCTCGTGGTCGAACCGCGACGCGATCCGCATGCTGCCGGCGAGGCTGGGCCGCGCATGAGCTCGGCGCTGCGCATCGTCACGCTCAACATCCACAAAGGGCTGTCGCAGTTCAACCGGCGCATGGTGATCCACGAGCTGCGCGAAGGCCTCAACGCCCTCGAGCCCGATCTGGTGTTCCTGCAGGAAGTCCAGGGCCTCAATGAGCGCCACGCGCTGCGCTTCGCCACCTGGCCGAGGGCGCCGCAGCACGAGTACCTGAAGCAGGAAGGCTGGGAGCATGCCTATGGCCGCAACCGCGTGCGCCACTACGGCCATTACGGCAACGCGCTGCTGTCGCGCTTTGCCATCGTCTCGATGGAGAACGCGGACGTGTCCAGCCACCGCTTCGAGCGTCGCGGCATGCTGCACTGCGTGGTCGCGGTTCCCGGCTGGCGGCGCAACCTGCACTGCGTCTGCGTGCACCTGTCCCTGCACGAGCGCGGCCGCCGGCGCCAGCTGGACGCGATCGTCGAGCGGCTCGAGGGGGTCGCCGCGCGCGGCATGCCCATCGTGGTCGCAGGCGATTTCAACGACTGGCGCCAGCGGGCGACGCGCGTGCTCGAAGAGCGGCTCGGCATGCAGGAGGTGAGTGCGATCTACGGCCGGCGGCCGGCGCGCACCTATCCGAGCCTGCTGCCGGTGCTGCGCCTGGACCGCATCTATGTGCGCGGCTTCAGCGTCGTCGAGGCGAGCGTGCACCGCGGGGCTCCCTGGTCGCTGCTCTCGGACCACCTCGCGCTGGGCGCGGTGGTGAAGCCCGCTTAGCACGATGCGCTACACCGACGGCAACCGCCTGACGCTGCTGTGCAACGGCGAGCAGTATTTCCCGGCGCTGGTCGAGGCCGTGGACGGCGCGCGGCACGAGGTGTTCCTCGAGACGTACATCTACGCCGACGACGAGACCGGCAGCCAGGTGACCGACGCGCTCGCGCGCGCGGCGGCGCGCGGCGTCGCCGTGCAGCTGCTCATTGACGGGTTTGGCTCGCGCGGTTTTCCGGCGCGTTTCCAGCGCATCCTGGCAGGGGCCGGTGCGCGGCTGCAGGTGTACCGGCCGGTGCGCATCTGGAGCCTGCGGCGCGACCGCCTGCGCCGCCTGCACCGCAAGAACGCATGCGTCGATGGCCGGCTGGCGTTCGTGGGCGGCATCAACATCATCGACGACTACGCGGAGGCGATGCCGTCGCCGCCGCGCCTGGACTACGCGGTGCGCATCGAGGGTCCGCTCTCGGCCCAGGTGCGCGAGCGCGCGGCGCGGCTGTGGGCGCGGCTCGCGCGCGAGCCGCGGCGACCGGCGCCGGCGCCGCCCGGGCCGTTTGCCGACGGCCATCGTGCCGCCCTGGTGGTGCGCGACAGCCTGCTGCACCGGCGCGACATCGAGCGCGCCTACCTGGATTCGATCGACGCCGCGCGCGAGGAGATCGTGATCGCCAACGCCTACTTCCTGCCCGGGCGGCGCTTTCGCCAGGCGCTGGTGGCCGCGGCGCGCCGCGGCGTGCGGGTGGTCCTGCTCCTGCAGGGCCGCGTGGAGTACCTGCTGCTGCATCTGGCCTCGCGTGCGATGTACGGCCAGCTGCTCGACGCCGGTATCGAGATCTGGGAGTACGAGCGCAGCTTCCTGCACGCCAAAGTGGCGGCGTTCGACGGCGCGCACTGCTGCGTCGGCTCGTCGAATATCGACCCCTACAGCCTGCTCATGGCGCTCGAGGCCAACGTGTTCGTCGATGATCGCCGCTTCACCGCCCAGTTGCGGGGCGGACTGGAAGAGGCGATGCGCGCCGGCGCGCGCTGGATCCCGCCGCAGCACTGGCGCCGCCGGCCGCTGTGGCAGCGCGTGCCGATCTGGATCGCGCACGGCATCACGCGGCTGCTGGTCGCCTTCGCCGGCTACGAGCGCTACCACTAAGCGGCTGCGGCGCGGTCCCCCACGCGGATGATTCCGGGTCGCTCGACCAAGTAGCGCACGCCGAACACCGCCTCGCCGTCCCGCATGCGCAGGCGCGCAAGCGTACGCAGCGGCTCGTCGCCGACCACGGCGCCGAATTCCTGGTCGATGGTGGTGACCTCGCAGCGGCCGCAGGCGTGCACCGGCGCAAGGATGGCCTCGCCGACGCTTAGCCGCCCCCAGCCGTCCTCGTCATACGCCGCCGCCCCCCCGAGGACGAGATTCGGCCGGAAACGCGCCATCGGCACCGGCGCATCCAGGCAGGCGTTCAGGGCGTCAAGGGACGCCGCGTTGGCCACGAGCAGCGCCGCGGCGTCGCCCAGGGCAAGCACGGCGCCCTGGCGCTCGAGCGGGCGCTCGAGCCGCGCCAGTTGCAGCGGCGTCCCGAACCAGCGCGTGAGCACCGCGTTGTGCACGTCGCGCGCAATGCGCGCCGCGGCCTCACGCGACCACACGCGCAGCCGCGCGGCGCCGGCAAATTCGTCGCGGCCCACCTCGAGCGTATCGCCGTCGAACT
>JBFFZT010000352.1:0-3192 GCA_041568535.1 Burkholderiales bacterium
GTGATCCAGGAGCCGTTCAACGTTCTCGACATCACGAGCAAGATCGAGACGGTGGGCGCGCAGATCACCCATCCCGTGATCCGTACGCCGAACCAGCTGCTCACGCTCGGCGCGCTGCTCGAGCGGCGCGAGAGCAAGACTTCGCTCCTCGGCGTGCCGTTCTCGTTCTCCCCCGGCGTGGTGAACGGCGAAGCGACGGTCTCGGCGCTTCGCCTGGTGCAGGACTACGTCGACCGCGGCCGCACCCAGGTGATCTCGGCGCGCTCGACCTTCAGCTTCGGTCTGGATGCGTTCAGCTCAACCATCAACGCGAACGCGCCCGACAGCCGCTACAAGACCTGGCTCGGCCAGTTCCAGTGGGTCCGGCGGATCGGGGAGGCCGGCCACCAGCTTCACGTGCGCGCCAACGTGCAGCTCGCGAACGAGTCGCTGCTGCCGATCGAGCAGTTCTCGGTCGGCGGGCTGGACAGCGTGCGCGGCTTTCGCTCGAACCAGCTGGTGCAGGATCGCGGCTACACCGCGTCGCTCGAATACCGCATTCCCGTGTTCGCGAACCCGAGCGGCGCGCAGAACCTTCAGTTCGCCGCGTTCGTCGACACGGGGGGCGCGAAGAACAAGTCCGGGCCGCGGCCCGATCCCTCGCGCCTGACCGGCATCGGAATCGGGCTGCTGTGGAACCCGAGCCCCGGCTACACCGCCGAGCTCTACCTCGCCGACGGGCGCACCGACGTGCCCGACCAGCCCGGCCACAGCCTCCAGGACGACGGCGTTTTCTTCCGCCTGATCGCCCGCCCGGACTGGCTGCGCTAGCTGCCGCCGGCGCCGCGATCGAACGCAGCCGCTTCGCGCAGGCCGACCTGCTCGAGCAGCGCGGCGCGCTGCTCGCGCAGCGAGCGATTGGCGCGATCGGCACCGATCTGCTTGGAGAGCTGATCGATAGCGTCGTACCAGATGCCCGCCTCGGCATAGATCGCCGGCCACTGCGCGGGCGCTGCCTGCTTGATCCGGCTCTGGACGGCGTCGCTGTCGGCGATGCGTTTAATCGTCCCGCCTGCAATCGCGTCGTTTGAGCGCTGGGCGGGATTGCGCACCACGGCGACGAACCACTGGTACTCGACGCCGGGCTTGAGCGCGAGGCCGTGATCGGCCAGCCGCAACGCGTGCACGCCCTTGTCAATCGGCGGCTTGAGCGTCATCTCTAACGCTGGCGTGGCGGCCTCCTGCAGGCTCGCGGTGCTGGTGATGGTCAATTCCATCGGGCTCTCGATGCGCTCGGAAACGTACCAGTAGACGGTCGGGCGCTCCTGAGTGGTCAGCCCGGTCTCACCGGGCGCGAGGACGTTCACCGTCAGGACCGCGCCTGCGCTGCGGGTGCCGCCGCCCACGCGCGTGGTCGGTGCGCCGCGCAGCGGTGGCTTGAAGGTAAACGGCGGCGCCGAGGCTTCCTTCTGAGGTTCGGGTTTGCCCGCGGTTTTCTTGTCCTCGGCAGCCTTCGCATACGTCGTCGAGGCAATGAGCGCAACGGCGGTCACTGCGCCAAGCAGCATCGTCGCTAGGGAGGTCTTCATGTGGTGCCTCTCGTCAGGTTTGCGAACTCAAACGATCCGGCAACGCCCGGTCCCGAAAACTAACCGCATAGCATACCCGCCCATGGCGAGATTGACACCTGCTGCCGCCCGACGGCAGAAGGCTTTTTGCGCCGCAACATCTCCCTGTCCACTTCCGGGGTATGCAGCGCTACAGCCAGTTGCCGATGAGCAGGAACGCGCTCCAGTAGTTCGGATGGCGGTAGCGCGCGTCCTGCAGCAGCGCAAGCTGCGCCTGTTGCAGCGCTTTTGCCTTGGAGATCGCCGGATCCTGCAGCTCGCGGTAGAAATCCGACACCAACTGGGCGGACGCCGGGTCGTTGACCGTCCAGAGCGTGGCGAGCGCGCTGCGCGCGCCCGCCTTGATGGCGATGCCGGCAAGCCCGAGCGCCGCCCGGTCGTCGCCCGCGGCGGTTTGGCAGGCGCTCAGCGTCAGCAGCTCGACGGCGTCGGTGCGGAACTTGGAAATGCCGAGGATCTGCTCGAGCTTGTTCATGCTGAGCTTGCCGTCGTAGGTCAGCAGGAAGGTCTTGTTGATGTCGCTGTCGAACTGCCCGTGCGAGGCGATATGGACGATCGAGTAGGGCGTTTCCTCCAGGCCCTTCTCCATGTTCGCGATGGTGAACTGCTTGTTCTCGCGCACTTTGCCGCCGTAGAGCTTGTGAAGGGTCTGCAGCTCCTCGGCCACGTAGGGCAGCGGCGCGAAGCCCTGCACCGCGTCGGTGAGGCCGTTCAGCATCACCTGCACGCGCTCGCGCTGGATCGGCTGCGGATCGGTCAAGGTGAGGCCCGGGGTCGTCGCGAGCGCGTAGCGCGCGACGAGAAATTCCTTGCCGTCGTGCAGCGCGCCGAGCGGGATGGTGCGCAGCGCGCCGTCGGGCACGATCACCAGCGTGTCGATGCCTGCTTTCTTCAGCTCGGCCTCGATCGGACCGATCAGCCAATCATGCAGCTTTCTCGCGTGCGGGAAATACTGGTGCGTGGTCCGCTTCTCGAGCCGTACGCGGAATGCCCGGATCTCCTCGGTGAGCGTCTCCGCGCTGACGGGCGAGGTGAAGCGCTTCATGCCATCCGGCATGCTCAGCAGGAGCTCGAGGCGGTCCTGCAGGATGATCGGATAGAGCGCGGCGGTGTTGGAGGCGAGTTGATCGATGCCGGTGGTGCGCGCGCGCAGCGCGGTGACGCAATCGTCCTGGAAGTAGTCCTGCAGCTCCGCGCCCTTGAGTACCTCGACGGCGCTGCGCGCATCCACGAGGTGCTGCGTCACCTGCTTCGGATCGCTCAGCGTGCCGGAGTGCGCGAGCAGCAGGTCGGCGAGCTGGAAGAACACGGGCCCGACTGACTCGCGGAACGTGGTGCGCGAGCCGCGCGCGACGAGGTCCTGGCGTACCGCCCGCAGCGTATGGACGGCGTGCTGGTAGGCGAGAATCGCCCGCTCGGCCTTGCCCTGCGCCTTCAGCAATCGCCCGGTCTGCCACTGCCAGCGATAAAGGATCTCCGGCGCATCGGCCTCCTGCGCGGCGAGGATCGCCCGCTGCGCGAACTGCAGCGCCTCGTCGTAGCGCGCGCCCTGCTCGTAGAGCTCGCCCAGATAGCCGAGCGCATA
>JBFFZT010000353.1:0-3191 GCA_041568535.1 Burkholderiales bacterium
GGACATCCACACTTCCGAGATCCGCGAGACGATCTTGGCGTAGGTCGAGGCCGACAAGCCGAGGCCGCCCCACTTCGGATCGATCACCGCGCCGAACAGGCCGAAGGCCCTCATCTGCTCGACCAGGTCGGCCGGCCAGATGTCGTCGTGTTCGAGCTGGCGCACGCGCGGGCGTACGTCCTTCTCCAGCCAGCGGTCGATCGCGTCGAGAATCGCGCGTTCCTCTGCCGGGTCGGTGTGGCGCGGTGCGCGGGGCTGGGCTTGCGGCTTCATCGGACGGGCGGCTCCCTAGACGGCGATCGGCGCCCGGATCGCGGGGTGCGGATCGTAGGCTTCGAGCGTGAAATCGGCGTAATCGAACGCGAACAGGTCCTTCACCGTTGGGTTCAGGCGCATGCGGGGGAAAGCGCGCGGCGCGCGCGCCAGCTGTTCGCGTGCCTGGTCGACATGGTTCTGGTACAGGTGGGCGTCGCCGAGCGTATGCACGAACTCGCCCGGCTGCAGCGCGCAGACCTGCGCCAGCATCAGCGTGAACAGCGCATAGGAGGCGATGTTGAACGGCACGCCGAGAAACAGGTCCGCGCTTCTCTGGTACAGCTGGCACGACAGCCGGCCTTCGGCGACGTAGAACTGGAACAGCGCGTGGCAGGGTGGCAGCGCCATTTTGTCTACATCGGCCGGGTTCCAGGCGCTCACCAGGTGGCGGCGTGAGTCGGGGCGCGCACGCAGGTTCTCGAGCAGCTGGCGGATCTGGTCGATCTCGCGCCCGTCGGGCGTGCGCCAGTGGCGCCACTGGTAGCCGTACACCGGGCCGAGCTCGCCGTTCGCGTCGGCCCACTCGTCCCAGATGCTCACGCCGCGCTCCTGCAGCCAGCGCACGTTGGTATCGCCGCGCAGGAACCACAGCAGCTCGTAGATGATCGACTTCAGGTGCAGCTTCTTGGTGGTGAGCAGCGGAAAGCTGCCCTCCAGCGCGAAGCGCATCTGGCGCCCGAACACCGAGCGCGTACCGGTGCCGGTGCGGTCCGACTTCGGCGCGCCGCGCTCCAGCACCTCGGCCAGCAAATGCAGGTACTGCTGCTCGCTGCTCTCGTGGCTCATATGGCAATCATCGCAAAAAGCTCGCGCGCGCTCTGGAAGCGCTCCCCGGGCGCCTTGGCGAGCAGACGGTCGAGTATGCCCTGATAGCCGGCGAGCCGCGCCGGCAGCTGCGGGATCGGCCCGTGCACGTGCTGGTACACCAGGCCCGCCGGGCCCTCGCCCTCGTACAGGCGCCGCCCGCTCAGCATCTCGTAGAAGATGACGCCGAGGCTGTACAGGTCCGAGCGGTGATCGGCGGCGCGGCCGAGGCACTGCTCGGGGCTCATGTAGCGCGGCGTGGCGATCACCATGCCGTGCCGCGTGAGAAAAGCGTTCGTCGACAGGTTTTTCGCCAGGCCGAAGTCCACCAGCACCGGACGGCCGTTGGCGCGAAACAGGATGTTGGGCGGCTTCAGATCGCGGTGGATGATGCCGCGCTCGTGGATCGCGTTCAGCGCCTGCGCGATCTGCGAGGTGATGCGCAGCGCCGTAAGCGAGGTCATGCCTTCGTGGATGCGCGCCGCGAGCGTGCCGCCGGAAAGGTACTCCATGGCGATGAACGGATGCTCGCCGGCGAAGCCCTGGTCGTAGATGTGGGCGACGTACTCGTTCTGCATCCCGGCGAGAAGCTTGTACTCCTGCACGAAGCGCTTGAAGAACGTCTTGTCGGCGCGCAGGCCCGGCTCGAGCACCTTCAATACCAGCTGCTGGCCGTCGCGCTCGCGCTCGGCGAGGTACACCTGCGCCATGCCGCCTTCGCCGATCTTGCGCAAGCTGCGGTAGCCGGGGATGCGCCGCTCGCTGCCCTCGAGCGGCGCGCCGATGCGATCGGCCTCGAGCGGCATCGTGCGCTGGAACGACGGCGTGGGATCGGCGAGCTCCGCGCGCCGCGCCTCCTGCTCGCGCAGCGCGTCCTCGATCGAGCGCACCAGGCGCTCGCCGGTGAGGTCGGGCTTGCGCAGGAAATCGGCGGCGCCGGCCTTCAGGCCCTGCACCGCCAGGGCTTCGCCGCCGGTCTCGGTCAGCAGGATCACCGGCGGCGCCGTGGGAGCGCGCAGCATGCCCGCCATCCACGCCAGGCTGTCGTTCGCGCTGGGCTCGATGTACATCAGAACGGCGGCGTAGCCGCCCTGCTGCAGCGCGCCTTCAGGCGTGCCGCGCTCGCCCGGATCCCATTCCTCGACCTCGGCGGCTGGCCAGCGCGCGCGCAGCATGCCGGCCACCGCGCCGCGGAAATCGCGGGACTGATCCACGATGAGGAATCGCATAGGGGCGGCGTCCCCGGGATTCTCGCATGATCGGGCCGCGCTGCCGCCGCCGGCGGCGTGGCGCGGTTCACAGCACCGCGCGCAGCCATGCCGCGATGTCCGCGATCTCCTCGCCGCAGACCGAGTGCGGCATCGGGTACTCGTGCCATTCGACCCGGGTGCCGAGAGCCTCGAGCGCACGGCGCGACTGCCGGGCGCGCTCGATGGGGATGATGTCGTCGTAATTGCCGTGCGCCATGAACAGCGGCACGTCGCGATTGGCGGCGCTCGCCTCGGCCGCCAGCGTGCCGGCAAGCGGCAGGTAGGTCGAAAGCGCCAGAATGCCCGCGAGGCGCTCGCCATGGCGCAGCCCGGTGTGCAGCGCGATCGCGCCGCCCTGGGAAAAGCCGGCGAGCACGATGCGCGCGGCCACCACGCCGCGCGCGCGTTCGCGCGCGACCAGCGCTTCGAGCTGCGCCTGCGAGTCGCGGATGCCCGCCTCGTCCTCGCGGCCGCCGCCCAGCTGGACGATGTCGTACCAGGCGCGCATGCGCATGCCCATGTTGAGCGTGACCGGGCGCACCGGCGCGTGCGGAAAGACGAAGCGCACGCGCAGCTCGCGCGGCAGCCGCAGCTCGGGCACCACCGGCTCGAAATCGTGGCCGTCGGCGCCGAGGCCGTGCAGCCACAGCACCGCGGCGTCGGGCGACGGCGCGCTCTCGATCTCGATCGCTTCCGGCAGCGGCGTCACGCCGGGCGCGGCCGCTGCGCCGACTTGGGCCGGAACGCCTTCACCACGGCCTCGTCGGTCTCGATATAGGGGCCGCCGATCAGGTCGATGCAGTAGGGCACCGCCGCGAACAC
>JBFFZT010000354.1:0-3191 GCA_041568535.1 Burkholderiales bacterium
CACCGTCTTTCGGTGGAGCCCGAGCCGGGCGAGCTTGCCGAGCGCGAGGACTACTTCGGCAACCCGGTCGCGCAGCTGCTGATCGCCGCGCCGCACGACGAGCTGCTGGTGCGCGCCGCCTCGACCCTGGACGTTGCCCCCCGCGAGCAGACGGCGCTCGGCCTGCGGCGCGTGCCCTGGGAGGCGGCACGCGAGCAGGCGCGCGCCGCGGCCGGCGAGTTCGTGCACGAGTCGCCGCACGTCGAGACCTCCCGCGAGCTGCTCGAGTACGCGGCGCGCTGCTTCCCGGCCGGGCGCGCAGCGCTGGAGGGCGCGCACGAGCTGACACGCCGCATCTACGGCGACTTCCGCTTCGACAAGACCGCGACCAGCGTCTCCACCCCGCTTCGCGAGGTGATGAAGCGCCGCCGCGGCGTGTGCCAGGACTTCGCGCACCTGATGACCGGCTGCCTGCGCTCGCTCGGGCTGGCCGCGCGCTACGTCAGCGGCTATCTGCTCACCGATCCGCCGCCGGGGCGAGCGCGCCTCGTCGGCGCCGACGCCTCGCACGCCTGGGTCTCGGCGTATTGCGGCGACGGCGCCGGCTGGGTGGACTTCGACCCGACCAACGACTGCATCGTCGACGACGAGCACGTGACGCTCGCCTGGGGCCGCGACTTCAGCGATGTCACGCCGATGCGCGGCGTGATCCTCGGCGGCGGCGAGCAGGAGTTGAAAGTGCGCGTCACCGTTTCGCCAGTGAAGTAGCCCGCCGGGTGGGCCCGGACGCACCCAGCAGTTAGAATCACAGCCCCATGGCTGACCGCAAGTTCGGGTTCGAGACGTTGTCGCTGCACGCCGGCCAGATCCCGGACCCCGCCACCGGCGCGCGCGCCGCACCCATCTACCAGACCACCTCGTTCGTGTTCGACTCGGCCGAGCACGCGGCGAGCCTGTTCAATCTGCAGACCTTCGGCAACGTCTATTCGCGCATCTCGAATCCGACGGTGGCGGTGTTCGAGGAGCGCATGGCGGCACTGGAGAACGGGCGCGCCGCGCTCGGCTGCGCCACCGGCCAGTCGGCCGAGGCAACCGCGATCCTCACGCTGTGCAAGGCCGGCGATCACATCGTGTCGGCTTCGACGCTCTACGGCGGCACGCATACGCTGCTGGGCGTGAACCTGAAGAAGCTCGGGCTCGAGACGACGTTCGTCGACCCGAACGACCCGGCGAACTTCAGGAAGGCGCTGCAACCGAATACCAGGCTGCTCTACGCCGAGACGCTCGGCAACCCGCTCATCAACATCGTCGACATCGCCGCGGTGGCGGCGATCGCGAAGGACGCGGGCGTGCCGTTCCTCGTCGACAACACGGTGCCCTCGCCGTACCTGTGCCGGCCGTTCGAGCACGGCGCGGACCTCGTGGTGCACTCGGCCACCAAGTACATCGGCGGCCACGGCACCACCATGGGCGGCGTGATCGTCGAGTCGGGGAAGTTTCCCTGGGGCAACGGCAAGTTTCCCGAGTTCACCACGCCCTCGCCCGGTTACCACGGCGTGATCTTCCACGAGACCTTCGGCGATTTTGGTTTTACGATGAAGGCGCGCATGGAGATCATGCGCACCTTCGGCCCGACGCTCTCGCCGATGAGCGCGTGGCTACTGCTGCAGGGACTGGAGACTTTGGGCGTGAGGATGGACCGGCACTGCGCCAACGCGCTGGCGGTGGCGAAGTTCCTGAAGGGGCACAAGCAGGTGTCCTGGGTGAACTACCCGGGGCTGCCGGGCGACAAGTACCACGCGCTCGCGCAGAAGTACCTGCCGAAGGGCGCCTCGGGACTGCTCAACTTCGGCGTGAAAGGCGGCGCCAAGGCGGGCGAGCGCTTCATCGAGGCGGCGCAGTTCATGAGCCACCTCGCCAACATCGGCGACGCGAAGACGCTCATCATCCACCCGGCCTCGACCACGCACCGGCAGATGACGGACGAAGAACAGCTGAAAGCGGGGGTCACGCCCGACATGATCCGCATGTCGGTGGGCATCGAGACGCTGGACGACATACTGTGGGACATCGACCAAGCACTGACGGAAGCGGGGAAAGCATGATCAGCTATCAAATCATCGAGCACGGCAAGCCGTTGCAGAAAGTGATGCACGAGACGCCGAAACCCACCGGCACCGAGGTGCTGGTGCGGATCACGCGCTCGGGCGTATGCCACTCGGACGTGCACATCTGGGACGGCTACTTCGACTGGGGCGGGGGCAAGCGCTTCTATGTCAAGGACCGCGGCTGTATCCCGCCCTTCACGTTGGGCCACGAGCCCTTCGGCGTGGTGGCCGCGCTCGGACCGCGCGCCAAGGGCGTCAAAGTCGGGCAGAAGAAGATCGTCTATCCGTGGATCGGCTGCGGCAAGTGCCCGGTGTGCAAGGCCGGGCAGGACAACTACTGCATGAAGGCGCAGTTCCTGGGCGTGATGAAGCCGGGCGGGTACTCGTCGCACGTCCTCATTCCGCACCCGAGATACCTGGTGGATGCGTCGGGGATCGATGAAGGCTTTGCCGCGACGCTCGGCTGCTCGGCGATCACCGCCTACAGCGGGCTGAACAAGCTGCCCAAGCTCGGGCCGAAGGACTGGGTGGCGGTGATCGGCTGCGGCGGGCTGGGGCTGGTGGCTTTGTCGATACTGAAGGCCAAGGGCGTGAAGAACGTCATCGCCTGCGACGTCGACGAGGGCAAGCTCGAAGCGGCAAGGAAACAGGGGGCGAAGCTCACGCTCGATACGCGTGCGCCGGATGCGGCGCAGAAGCTGGGGCAGCTGGCGATGGGTAACCTGGCCGGCGCGATCGATTTCGTCGGCATGCCGGCCACCGCGATGCTCGGCACCGGTGCGCTGCGCAAAGGCGGGCGCTACGTGCTGTGCGGCCTGTACGGCGGCGAGCTGCAGCATCCGCTGCCGCCGATCGCGCAGCGCGCCATCGGCATCCTCGGCTCCTACGTGGGAAACCTGCAGGAGCTGCAGGAGGTCGTGGCGCTGGCAAAGAAGAAGAAATTGAAGCCCACGCCGGTGACGGTGCGGCCGTTCGACGAGGTGAACCGGACGCTCGAAGAGCTGAAGGCCGGAAAGGTGCTGGGCCGCGTCGTGCTCAACATGGACAAGGAAGCCGCGTGAAGGCTTTCAGCTGGAACAACCCCTATGCCTGGCCGCGCCGGCC
>JBFFZT010000355.1:0-3177 GCA_041568535.1 Burkholderiales bacterium
GCGCAGGCGCTTGCCCATCGGGCAGTAGGCGATCAGGTTGTCGTCGTCGACGCCGCCCATGCTCGGCGCGAGATTGCTCTCGCGCATCGGCACCGTCACCGAGTAGCCCTTGACGGGATAGATCGGCAGCTTCAAGCCGATCTTCCGCCCGACGATGGCGCTGTCACAGCCGAGCGCCATGACATAGCAGTCGGCCTCGAGGCGCCCGGCTTCGGTGACGACACCCGCGACCTTGTCGCCGGCAACGTCGATGCCGAGGATCGCGGTATCGAAGGCGAGCTTGACCGCGAGCCGCTCCGCGCAGTACGCCGCGAGCCCGCGGGTGAACATGCGTGCATCACCGCTCGCATCGCCCGGCGTGTACACCGCGCCTGCGATGCTGTCCTTGTGAGGCGCGAGCGCCGGCTCGACCTCGGCCACCCGTTGGCGCTCGAGCACCTGCATCTCGAGCCCGTGCTCGCGCAGGATGCCGGTGTGCTCGACACCCTTCTCGAAGCTCTCGTCGGTGCGGTAGAAGTAGAGATTGCCGCCGTCGAGGCCATCGTAAGCGACATGGGTGTCAGCCACCACCTCGCGCAGCGCATCCACCGAGTAAATGCACAGCCCGAGCTTTCGAATGGTATTGATGCGCGCCCGCTCGGAGGTGCACTGCAGCAGAAACAACCATAGCCACTGCCACAGGCGCGGATCGGCGCTCAGCTTGAGACGCAGCGCCTGGTCGTCGTTGAATAGCGACTTCAGCATGATCCCGGGTGACTTCGGCGATGCCCACGCATAGGCATGCCCCGGCGCGAGCAACCCCGCATTCGCGTAGCTCGTCTCGGACGCTGCCTGCGACTGCCGATCGACGATCGTGACCTCGTGGCCGTCGCGGGCCAGGTAGTACGCGGTGGTGACGCCCATGACGCCACCACCGAGAACCAGGATTTTCATCCCACCGCGGCCGTCAGCATGATCTCGACGGTGAACTGCGGCGCCGCCAGGCGCGGCGACTCGACACACGCGCGCGCCGGAGGATGCGCGGGATCGATCCACGCATCCCACACCTCGTTCATCTCGGCGAAGGTGTCCATGTCGCAGAGCCAGATGGTGGCGCTAAGCGCTTTCGACTTGTCGGTGCCCGCCTCGTCGAGATACTGATCGATGCGTTGCAGAATATCGCGGGTCTGATCCGCCACCGACCCTCCCGGCGCTTCCTGCGCCACCTGACCGGCCAGATACACGGTTTTTCCGTGCACCACGATCTGGCTCATGCGCGGACCGCTGTGCTTGCGCTTCACACTCATTGTGAATCCTCCTGTTCTCGTTCTTTATAACAACCCGCGATCAGCCACTCCCCGCTCGGAGCGCGGCTGCCCGCGAACAATCGCAAACGCCTCAGGCCGCCTGCGAGGGCGTATGCCCTGCCCCGTAGGCCTGCAGCAGCGCCGCCTCTTTCTCCTGCGCCGCCTCGACATGCGCGCGCTTCACGTGTCCGTAGCCCCGGATCCCTTCGGGAATCGACGCAATCTCCACCGCCATCGCGTGGTTCTGCGCGTCGAGCGTGACCATCAGCCCGTCGATGCGCGCCTCGTAAGCGCGAATGAGCTGGCGCTCGAGACGCCGATCGGCACTGTAGCCGAACGGATCGAACGGCGTGCCGCGCAAACCCCGCAACCGCGTGAGCATCTTGAACACTCTCATCATCCACGGCCCGAAGCGCCGCTTGCGCGGTCGGCCGTCGACCCCACCGCGCCCCGCGAGCCACGGCGGCGCGAGATGAAACTCGATGCGGTAGTCGCCGGTAAACTGCCGCTCGAGGGCCTCGGCGAACGGTGGATCGGTATAAAGGCGCGCGACCTCGTACTCATCTTTATACGCGAGCAGCTTGTAGTAGTAGCGCGCCACCGCCTCGGCGAGTCCCGAGCAGCCCTTGGCGCGCTCGCGCTCGACCGTGCGCACCCGATCGACGAGCGCGCGGTAGCGATCGGCGAGCGCCGCGTTCTGATAGGCGACGAGATCCTCGGCGCGCCGCTCGATCATGTCCTCGAGCGTCTCCGGTCCCTTCACCTCGACCACGCCGGCGGCGTGCACACCGGCCACCTCGGCCACCCGCTCCGGCCACTCGGCCGCGCGCCGGCCCCAGAGAAACGCGTGCTTGTTCATCTCCACGGCGACCCCGTTGAGCTCGATGGCGCGCTCGATGGCCTCGGCGCCGACCGGCACCAACCCGCGCTGATAGGCAAACCCGAGCAACAGCAGGTTGCCGCCGATGCTGTCGCCGAGCAGCGTCGCCGCCAGATCCGATGCATCGACGAACGTCGCGCGCGCCTCGCCCACCGTCGAGGCGATGGCCCTTCGAAGCGACGCGGCCGGAAAAGCCAGATCGCTCATGCGCGTGAAATCGCCCGTCATGGTCTCGTGGGTGTTGACGACCGCGTGGGTCGCGCCCTTCTCGGCCGTCGCCAGCGCATCGCGCCCACCCGCGACCACGATGTCACAGCCGAGCAGCAGATCCGCGCCGCCCGGCGCGATGCGAACCGCGGTGATGTCCTCGGGGCTCGCCGCGAGGCGCAAATGCGTCATCACCGCGCCGCCCTTCTGCGCGAGCCCGATCATGTCGAGCACCCCGCAGCCCTTGCCTTCGAGATGCGCCGCCATGCCGAGCAGCGCGCCGACGGTAACGACACCGGTGCCGCCAACGCCGGTGATGACGACGCCGTAGGCACCGTCGAACGCCGGCTGCGCGGGCTCGGGCAGATCCTCGAAGCCCGCTTCCACCGCGGTTCCGGCGACGATGCGCTTGCGCACCTGGCCGCCGTAGACGCTCACGAAGCTCGGGCAGAAGCCGTTCACGCACGAGTAGTCCTTGTTGCACGCCGACTGATCGATGGCGCGCTTGCGCCCGAAGGCAGTCTCGCGCGGCACGATGGCGACACAGTTCGACGCGATCCCGCAGTCTCCGCAGCCTTCGCACACGGCTTCGTTGATGAACACGCGCCGATCGGGATCCGGGTAGGTGCCGCGCTTGCGCCGCCGGCGCTTCTCCGCGGCACAGGTCTGGTCGTAGACGAGCACCGTGGTGCCCGGTATGGCACGAAGCTCGCGCTGCACCGCGTCGAGCTCATCGCGGTGATGCACGCTGACATCGGGCGCAAAGCCCGCGTCGGTCGGATACTTCTCCGGCTCGTCGGTGAC
>JBFFZT010000356.1:0-3167 GCA_041568535.1 Burkholderiales bacterium
GAAGGTGAACGCGGTGGTCTACTTCCGCGTCGTCGACCCGCAGCTCGCCATCATCCAGGTGGCGAACTACCTCGACGCCACCAGCCAGCTGGCGCAGACCACGCTCCGGTCGGTGCTCGGCAAGCACGAGCTCGACGAGATGCTCGCCGAGCGCGACAAGCTGAACGTCGACATCCAGACCATCCTCGACCAGCAGACCGACGCCTGGGGCATCAAGGTGGCCAACGTCGAGATCAAGCACGTCGACCTGAACGAGTCCATGGTGCGCGCGATCGCGCAGCAGGCCGAGGCCGAGCGCGCGCGGCGCGCCAAGATCATCCACGCCGAGGGCGAGATGCAGGCCTCCGAGAAGCTGCTCGAGGCGGCGACCATGCTCTCGCAGCGCGCCGAGGCGATGCAGCTGCGCTACCTACAGACGCTCACGCAGATCGCGAGCGACAAGTCGCACACCATCGTGTTCCCGCTGCCGATGGACGTCCTCGGCCCGATCCTGGAAGCGGCGAAGAAGCTCAAAGGAGCATGACGGAAGGCGCGCGTCCGCTCGAGGGCATTCGCGTCCTCGAGATGGGCCAGCTGCTCGCCGGGCCGTTCGCCGGCTGCGTGCTGGGCTACTTCGGCGCCGAGGTCATCAAGGTGGAGCCGCCGGGCGGCGACCCGATCCGCGGCTGGCGCGTGGTGCGCGACGGCACCTCGCTCTGGTGGGCGAGCCTCGCGCGCAACAAGAAGTCGGTCACGCTCGATCTGGGCACGCCGCGCGGGCGCGAGATCGCGAAGCAGCTCGCGGCGAAGTGCGACGTGCTGATCGAGAATTTCCGCCCCGGCACGCTGGAGAAGTGGGGCATGTCGCCCGCGGAGCTGAAGCAGCTCAATCCCGAACTCATCGTCGCGCGCGTCTCGGGCTACGGCCAGACCGGGCCCTACGCCGCGCAGCCCGGCTTCGCCTCGGTGTGCGAGGGGTTCGCGGGCTTTCGCCACGTCAACGGCTTCGCCGACCGGCCGCCGGTGCGCCCGAACCTGTCGATGGGCGATACGCTCGCCGGCCTGCACGCGGTGCTCGGCATCCTGCTTGCGCTCACCGCGCGGCTGCGCGGCAAGGCGAAGGCCGGGCAGGTGATCGACGTCGCCATCTACGAGTCGGTGTTCAACCTGCTCGAGTCGGTGGTGCCCGAGTACGACGGCGCGGGCGTGATCCGCGAGCCCTCGGGCTCCACGCTCACCGGCATCGTGCCGACCAACACCTACCCGTGCTCGGACGGCAAGTACGTGATCATCGGCGGCAACGGCGACTCCATCTACCAGCGCCTGATGCGCGCCATCGGCCGGCCGGAGATGGCCGAGGACCCGCGCTTCGCCACCAACGCCAAGCGCGTGGAAAACGAAAAAGAGATCGACGCCGCGATCGGCGCGTGGACCCGGGCGCGCAGCGCGAGCGCAGTGCTCGAGGCGCTGCGCCAGGCGGGCGTGCCCAATGGTCCGATCTACAACGTCGCCGACATGATGGCCGACCCGCACTTCAACGCGCGCGGCATGTTCGAGCAGGTGCAGGTGAACGGCAAGCCGCTCAAGATTCCGGCGATTCCGCCTATCCTCGGCGAGACACCGGGACGCACGGATGCGCCCGGCCCGGCGCTCGGCGCGCATACCGAGGAAGTGCTGGGGACGCTGCTCGGGCTGAAGCCGCCGTTCGGCGCCTAGGCGCCTTCAGGAATCCTCGGGCATCGGCTCGCCGCGCGCGAACGCGAGCGCGCCGTCATGGACAGGCACCGTGCTGCCCGCGGCGCGCGACACCCTGACGGCGAGCCCGCCGGCGTGCGCGGAAAGCGCCTCGCTGATCAGCCAGGCGTGGTGGCGCGGAAACACGTCCGTCGCGACGAGGATTCTGTCGTCCACGTCGAGCAGGCGGCGCAGCGCGCGCCCTTGAAGCCCGGCGAACGCGGCGCGGGCGTGAAAGAAATCTTCCGCGTCACGGGGCCGCATCACCGCCACCAGCGCCTGCTCGCTTTCCAGCAGCCTGGCGAGCTGCCGCTCGTTGGTGGTGCGCGCGACCAGGGCGTTGGCTTGCGGCAGCTCGCGCTGCAGGATGGCCACCAGCCGCTCGGCGAGCGCGTCGCCCGCGGGATCGGTGCGCGTCGAGTGCACCAGCAGGAAGCGCTGGCGCAGCACCTTCCACTGCCGGTAGGGCGTGTGCGCGAGCGCGGGGCCGGCGGCGAGCGCCGCCAGCCCGAGCAGGAAGTCGCGTCTGCGGATCAGCGGGCTACTTGTCGAAGATCTCGAGCGGGCAGATCGCCGACACCGCGTAGTTCGGCAGGTCGACCAGGTTGCCGATGCGCAAGTCGCAGGCCACGCTGGTGACGACGTACGCCTGCTCGCGGCTCAGCCCCTTGCTCCTCACCAGCCAGTCGATCATCTCGACGAGCGCGTTGCGCGCCGCCGCGGTGAGATCCTCGGACAGGTTGGTGAGCGGCCCGATCTTCTTGCTGTCGAGATACGTCACGTACGGCAGCACCTCGCCGGCCTTCTTCAGCGGGTAGCCGACCGTGGCGTAGAAGCGGTCGGGCTCGAGCGCCTTGAGCTGGCTGCCGCCCTCGAAGTGCGGCCCGCTCTTCATCATCGCGGCCATGCCGCGGCGGATCGCGGTGCGCACGGTGACCACGGCACCCGTCTCGATCGCGGTGCCCGCGACCTCGCCGTCGCCTTGCGCGTAGTGCACGTCGCCCACGAACAGCCCGCAGCCGTCGATGTAGCACGGCAGCAGCAGCGTCGTGCCGACCACCATCTGCTTGATGTCCATGTTGCCGCCGTTCTCGCGCGGCGGGATGGTGCGCAGGCATTCGGCCTTGTGGCTGCCGTTCGGGCCGCAAACGGCCGCCGGTTGCGCGCCCTTGGGCTCGGGCTGCAGCGCGATGCCGCCCGCCTCGCCGAGCTGTTTCTCGCGCGCCGCCCACGCGGCGGTCTCGGCAGGACCGGGGAGGGTGCCGACGGTGCCCATAAAGCCGTTGAACCGGATGCGCACGCCCGGAATCTGGTCGGACACCGCCTCCAGGCGGTTCAGCTTCCAGTTGGCGATGAAGGGCTTCGGATACAGGTCGCGCAGGAAGCCGAAGCCGGGCACGATCGTCGTGTAGCCGTACTCGTCGGGCTCGATGTCGATGAGCGTCACCGCCAGC
>JBFFZT010000357.1:0-3165 GCA_041568535.1 Burkholderiales bacterium
ACCTCAAGGCCCTGAACGAGGAAGACGTGATGCGCGGCCGCCTGGTGACGGAGCTCAAGCTCGTGGCCCGAGACGAGTCGAATGTGTTGAGAGGCGCGGAGGCCAAGGGCCCGGCGCGCTTCGTCGAGTTCGATCTCTCCGCGCCGTTGCGGCTCGCCGAGGCCCCCAAGACTGCGGCCAAGGGAGCCCGGCCGTGAGGGATCTGCTCAAGCAGTACGCCGAGCGCGTCGACCACGCGTCGCTGCGCGAGCGCGTGCTCGTTTTCCTGGCGACGGCCTTGATCCTGGTGTACGTGCTCAATGCGGTGCTGATCACGCCGGTACGCGATGAGCAGCGCCGGCTCACCGTGAGCATCGCGCAGAACGAGCGCGAGCTACGCACGATCCAGGGCGAGCTGCAGCGCCTGGTCAGGGCGCGCGCCTCCGATCCTGACGTGCGCAATCGCGAGCGGGCTGCCGTGCTGCGGGCGGAGATTGCGGACCTCGACGGGCGCATCGCCGAGGAGCAGCGCCGCTTTACCACGCCGCAGCGCATGCGCGACGTGCTCGAGGAAATGCTGCAGCGGGAGAAGCGCCTGCGGCTGATCGATCTGAAGACCCTGCCGGTGGCGGACATGTCCGCGTCGCAGGGGCAGGCGGAGCGACGCGTGTTCCGCCACGGCGTCGAGCTGACGCTTGCCGGCAGCTATCTCGACTTGCACGCCTATCTGGCAGCGCTCGAGGGACTGTCGACGCAGCTGTACTGGGGCCGTGCCGAAATGTCGGTCGCGGAGTATCCAGTGGCGACGCTCAAGCTCACGGTCTACACGCTGAGCTTCGATCAGGCGTGGCTGGTCGTATGAAGCGAACCCTGCTTGTGCTGCTGCTTGGCATCGCGAGCGCGGCCTTCGCGCAGCGCGGCGCGCTCGTGGATCCAACCCGTCCGCCGATGATCGCCGCCGAGTCCGTCGACACGGAGTCGTCAAGGCCGACCGGCCCGCAGCTGCAGTCCGTCCTGATTTCGCCGGGTCGGCGCGTGGCGGTGATCAGCGGCAGCACCGTCGTGCAGGGCGGGAAGTACGGCAACGCCACGGTCGCGGCGATCGGCGAGGGATCCGTGCTGCTGCGTTATGCCGATCGCAATGAAACGCTGCACCTCATCTCCGGCGTGCTCAAGCGCGAGCGTCGCATCGACGACCCGACGCATTCGGACAAAGGAACCACCCGATGAAGTACCTCATGGCTTGCCTCGGAGTGCTGCTGCTGGCCGGTTGCGCCACGCCGCCGCCGCGACCGACGAACGTGGACCCGGCGCTCACCGGCGAAGTCGACAAGGCGCTCGCGGGGCGCGGCCCGCAGGAGGCGCCGACCCTGCAGCAGGGACTGCTGCCGCCGCTACGCATGGAGATGCCGAGCGTGGAAGGGCGGCCGATCGATCCGCGCTTCGATCTGTCGGTCAGCAATGCGCCGGCGGCCCAGGTCTTCATGGCCATTGCCGCGGGCACGCGCTACTCGATGCTGCTCAACCCCAACATCGGCGGCATGATCACAATCAATCTGAAGGACGTCACGGTGCACGAAGCGCTCGATTCGCTGCGCGAGCTCTACGGGTTCGATTACCGCTTCGAAGGCACGCGCATCTTCGTGCAGCCGGCCGGCCTGCAGACCAAGATCTATCGCGTCAACTACCTGCTCGGCCAGCGCCGGGGCACGAGCGACCTGCGCGTGCAGTCCGGCTCGCTCGCGGACGCGACTTCGTCTTCCGCCCCGCCATCGCCGACCTCGACGACCTCCCCTATCCCCACCACTGCAGGTGGCACCGGCGGCACGCAGCGCTCGATGGACAGCACGCGCGTGACGACCAGCATCTTCAATGACTTCTGGGGAGATCTGCGCAGCGCGCTGACGGCGATCGTCGGCACGGCAGACGGCCGCGGGGTGGTGGTTACCCCCCAGTCGGGCGTGGTCCTGGTGCGCGCGTTCCCGAGCGAATTGCGCGCGGTGGAGAACTACCTGCTCGAGACCCGACTGGTGGTCGAGCGGCAGGTGATGCTCGAGGCCAAGGTGATCGAGGTCACGCTGGCCGAGGGCTTTCAATCGGGCATCAACTGGGGGCTGTTCCGCACGCACGACAGCCCGCGTGGGTCCATCGGCCAGATCGGCAACAACACGACCCTGGGTACAAATGCTAGTACCGCGACCCTGAGCAGCCAGGGCCTCACCGCGAATCCGGCGGCGGGAACCCTGGCTTCGGCAGCGACGCTGGCCGGCAACAACGGCGGCGCGGTGTTCGGGCTTGCGTTCCAGACCTCGAACTTCGCCGCGCTGCTGCAGTTTCTCGATTCGCAGGGCACCACGCAGGTGCTGTCAAGCCCACGCATCGCCACCCTGAACAATCAGAAAGCGGTGCTGAAGGTGGGCACCGACGAGTTCTTCGTCACCAACGTGGCGACCGTGACGACGACCACCGGCACCACCACGCAGCAGACGCCGACGGTCACGGTGGCGCCGTTCTTCTCGGGCATCATGCTCGATGTCACGCCGCAGATCGATCAGTTCAACAACATCACGCTGCACATTCATCCGTCGATCAGCGAGGTGACGGAGTCGCGGCGCGTGGTGGACCTCGGGGGCACCATCCCCTCGATCACGCTGCCGCTCGCGAAATCGGCGGTCAACGAGTCCGACACGGTGGTCCGCGTCACCGACGGCAACATCGTCGCCATCGGCGGCCTGATGAGCATGGACGTGCGCGATGGCCGCACCGGCATTCCGGGCGTCGCCGACTCGAACGTCCTGCTGCGCAACTCCGACCGGCAGGCACGCAAGCGCGAAATCGTCATCCTGCTCAAGCCGACGATCATCCAGAACGACGCCAGCTGGGGACAGGACTTGCGCGAAACCCGCGAACGGCTCGAGCGCTTCATTCCGCGGCGCCCGGCGCAGGAAGCCAGCCCGCGGTGAATTACTTCAGGCATTTCGGGCTGCGCGAGGCGCCCTTCGGCATCACGCCCGATACCAGCTTTTTCTACGCCTGCCGCAGCACCCAGGAGGCGCTCAACACGCTGCTGATCGCGCTCGGCAACGGCGAGGGCTTCATCAAGATCACCGGCGAGGTGGGCACCGGCAAGACGCTGCTGTGCCGCAAGTTCCTCGCCACGCTGGATGCCGGCTGGGCGAGCGCCTA
>JBFFZT010000358.1:0-3164 GCA_041568535.1 Burkholderiales bacterium
AGGCGCTGGCGCTCGGCCACGCTCGCCGCAAGCATGCCGGCGAGCTGCGCCAGCGGCGTTTCCGGGCGGCGCGCGGCCAGCGGCTCGAGCAGGCTCACCGCGCGCGCATCGTCGCGCCACGGCGGCGGCAGCGTGGCGAGCAGCGCCGCGAGCCGCACCCGATTCGCCTCGTCGGGAACCGCAGCATACATCTGTTGCGCGTGCACCAGGCGGCGGCGCTGCTCCTCCGGCGTGGCGCGCGCCGCGCTCACCGCGCCGCCGACGATCTCGCGCACCTGCAGCGCCTCGCCGGCATCGGGCTGCAGCAGCGCGCAGCCGGCAAGAAGCGCGGCGCCGACAAGGGGGACGAGCGCCGCCCTCACGCCGCTTCCTCCATCGCCAGCAGCGCCGGGCGCTTGGGCAGGGTGACGCGGAAGTGCCCGCCGGGGCCTTCCGCCACGAGCGTGATGCGCCCGCCGTGCGCCTCGACGTACTCGCGGGCGATCGCCAGGCCCAGCCCGCTGCCGGCCACCCGGCCGCCCGCCTTGGCGCGGCCGCGGAAGAACGACTCGAACACCGCCTCGCGCTCCACCGGCGGCACGCCGGGGCCGGAATCGATGACCTCGATGACCGCCTTGCCGTCGGCTTCCTGCGCGCGCACGGTAATGGTGCCGCCGGCGGGCGTGAACTTAATGGCGTTGCCGAGGAGGTTGTCGACGATGGAGCGCAGCTTCACGGCGTCCGCCTGGAACACGGCCGGCGCGAGCTCGAGCGCGACCGTCTGGCCCTTCGCCAGCGCCGACAGACGGTGGGCATCGGCGACTTCGCGCACCAGCGTGTCCAGCTGCACGGTGCTCACCTCGAGCGAGGCGGCGGCATGTACCGCGCGCTGGATGTCGAGCAGATCTTCGATCAGCTTCTGCAGCTTCACGCTGTTGTCGCGCATGATGCCGACGACCGCGCGCTGCGCCGGCGCGAGCGGCCCCGCCACCTGGTCATTCAGCAGCTCGGCGCCCTCGCGCAGCGAAGCAAGCGGCGTTTTCAGCTCGTGCGACAGATGGCGCAGGAAGCGGGTTTTCTGCGCCTCCAGATCCGTGAGCCGCTGGCGCAGCCAGTCGAGTCGCTCGCCGAGGTCGCGCAGGTCCTGCGGGCCGCTGACGCGGATCGGCTGCGCGAAGTCGGCGCCGCCCAGCTGCCGGATGGCGCCGTCGAGTTCGGCGATCGGCCGCGCGATGGCGCGCGTCAGCGCCAGTGCGGCGATCAGCGCGACGGCGATGGCGATCAGCACGAGGTTCAGCAGGCGGCGCTGCACGACCTCGGCGCTCGCGCGCAGGCGCTCGACTTCCTGGTCGGCAACGCGCGAGCTGATGCTGAGAACCTCCTGCGCGCTCTCGGCAAGCTCGCCAACGCGCGCGCGCACGATCGCGACGTCGGGCGGCGACTGCGGCGCCGCCGCGAGCAACTCGTAGAGCAGCTGCTCGCGCGCCACCGTGCGGTCGAGCGCGGCGAGCAGCCGCGCGTCGAGCGGCACGCGGGCGAGCTCCGCCGTGAGCTGCTGGAAGCTCTCGTGCAGCCGCTCGTAGTCCTGCAGCAGCCCGGGATCGGGCAGCAGCGCCACCTGCAGTGCGAGGCGCTCGACCGACGTGATGCGATTGACCAGCGTGCGGCTGCCGCGCGCAGCCTGCGCCGCGTTGTACACGGCATTGCTGCTCTGCTCGGCGAGCCGCTGCGTGCTCCAGGCCGAGTACAGCAGCGCGCCGGCGAGCGGCAGCGCCACCAGCAGGAAGCCGGTGACGAGCAATCCGAGGAATGAACGCGGATATCGCAGGGCCGGCCTCGGGAAGCTCTCCTGAGGTGCCATAACTCTATAATCTCACGTAAAACAACGTCAGGACGAGCCGAATGTCACACCCCCGCGGGACCCGCGTCTATCTGGTCGCGGCCGTGGCCGCGAACGGGGTCATCGGCGCCGGGGGCAAGCTGCCCTGGCGGCTGCCGGAGGACCTGCGCCACTTCAAGGCGCTCACGCTCGGCCACCCGGTGATCATGGGGCGCAAGACCTGGGAATCGCTAGGGCAGCCGCTGCCCGGCCGCGAAAACATCGTGGTGACGCGCTCGCGCGGCTACGATGCCCCCGGCGCGCACGTCGCCGCGTCGCTCGACGCCGCGCTCGCGCTGTGCTCGGGCGAGCCCGTGGCCTTCGTCATCGGCGGCAGCGAGCTGTACGCGGCAGCGCTGCCGATGGCCGATGCCATGGTCCTCACGGAAATCGCCCGCGACTACGAGGGCGATGCGCGCTTCCCGGCGTTCGACCGAGCCGCCTGGCGCGAAACGCAGAGAAAGCCGCAGACCGCCACCGACGGTCTGCGCTTCGACTTCGTGCTCTACGAGCGTGCCGGCGCGCAGCGCGCCTAGCGCGGCCGCGACTCGAACACCCTGACTTCGGGCAGCGGGAAGCCGTTGAAGCCGCTCGCGTACGCCGTGGTGTAGGCGCCCGCATTGCGGATGTAGATGAAGTCGCCTTCCTGCAGGTCGGAGGGCAGCGGCTCGTCGCGCATGACGACGTCCACCGAGTCGCAGGTCGGCCCGGCGACATGCCAGGCGATGTCCGGCCCCGAGCGCTCGGTGCGGATCTTGTACTTCAGCCCTTCCGTGGTCTCGATGACGCCGCCGAACAGGCCCGCATCCCAGTGCATCCAGCGCTTGCCGGTGCGCACTGCGGTGCCGAGCACGCGGCACACGAAGTAGCCCGCGTCCGACACCAGGTAGCGTCCGGGCTCGGCGATCACCTGCACGTCTTCGGGGAACGCGCGCAGCGCCTCGTTCACCACCTCGCCGATCACCTCGATCGACGGGATCGGCTTGACGTGGCGCACGGGGAAGCCGCCGCCGATGTCCAGCAGGCGCGGCTTGAGGCCCGCCTTGGCCATGGCGTCGAACAGCGTGCGCGCCTTTTCGATGCCGACGCGCCAGTTCTCCGGGTTGCGGCACTGCGAGCCGGCGTGGAAGGTGACGCCGGCGAGGTCGGCACCCAGCTTCGCGGCGGTGGCGATGATTTCGCGCGCTTCCGCGGCGCCGGCGCCGAACTTGCCGGAGAGCGGCCAGTCGCTGCCGATGTTCGGGGTGGCGATGCGCAGGTACAGGCAGGCCGTCGGATCCACCGCGTGCATGCGCCGCAGCTCATC
>JBFFZT010000359.1:0-3157 GCA_041568535.1 Burkholderiales bacterium
GCGAGCTGTCCATTCGCGAGCGCGTGCCGCAGATCGAGGTGGCGGTGGGGGAGGAGGCGGTCGTGCTGGTGTTCCGCCACCTGCAGCCCTTCAGCGACACCGATCTCGCCCTGCTGCGCGCGTTCGCGGACACGGCGCGCGCGTGCAGGTCTGGCTGCAGCCGCGCGGGCCGGAGAGCGCCGCGCCGTTGCATCCCGAAGCGCCGCCGGCCCTGTACTACGCGCTGCCGGAATTCGGCGTGCGCATCGGCTTCCGGCCGACGGACTTCACGCAGGTGAACCACGCCGTCAACCGCCTGCTCGTGTCGCGCGCCGTGCGCCTGCTCGACCCGCGGCCCGGCGAGCGCATCGGCGACCTGTTCTGCGGCCTGGGCAACTTCTCGCTGCCGCTCGCCACGCGGGGCGCCGAGGTGATCGGCCTGGAGGGCGCGAAACCGCTCGTGGAGCAGGCGCGGCGCAATGCCCTCGCCAACGGTCTCACGGCGCAGTTCGAGGTCGCGAACCTGTTCGAGCCCAACCTCGCGCCCTACGGCGCCTTCGACAAGCTGCTCATCGACCCGCCGCGCGAGGGCGCCATGGAACTGGTGAAGGCGCTGCCCGAGGCCTGGCCGCAGCGCATCGTCTACGTCTCGTGTGATGCGGCGACCCTGGCGCGGGATGCGGGCGTTCTGGTCAACACCCAGGGCTTTCGCCTTGCGGCGGCAGGGGTGGTGAACATGTTCCCGCACACCGCGCACGTGGAGTCGATCGCGCTGTTCGAGCGCCGGAAATGAAAAGGGCGCCTCGCGGCGCCCTTTCCGGTCAAACGCAGGCTCGGCGGCGTCAGTCCCGGTCGCCCGCCAGCGCCATCAGCAGGTGCAGCAGGTTGGCGAAGATGTTGAACAGGCTCAGGTACACGCCCGTGGTCGCCATCACGTAGTTGGTCTCGCCGCCGCGGATGATGCGCTGCAGGTCGTACAGCAGGAACAGCGAGAACACCACGATCACCAGCGTCGAGATGGTGAGCGCCAGCGCCGGGATCTGCAGGAACATGTTGGCGAGCATCGCCACCAGCAGCGCGATCATGCCGACGAACAGGAACTTGCCCATGAAGCTGAAGTCGCGCTTCGTGGTCGCGGCGATCGCACCCATGGTGAAGAAGATCGCGCCGGTGCCGACGGCCGCGTAGCCGACGAGCGCCATGCCGTTCTTCAGCGACAGCGCGACGTTCAGGATCGGCCCCAGCCACCAGCCGAGCAGGCCGGTCATCAGGAGCAGCAGGGCGACGCCGATGCCGCTGTTGCGGTTGGCGGCGATGCCGAACTGCAGGCCGATGACCGCCGCCAGCATCACGACGGTGCTGATGATCGGGCTCGACATGATGATGCTGCTGGTCGCCATGCCGATCCAGGCGCCGATCACCGTCGGCACCATGGTCAGGGCGAGCAGCAGGTAGGTGTTGCGCAGGACCTTCTGCGCACCGGCCGATACGACAACGTCCGCCGTGTAAGGCGCGCTGCCGCGCCCGGAGCTACGTTCGTTGGTCGGGATCGGTTTCAGTTCGGGTTGCATCCATTTCCTCCAAGGTTGCAGACAACGCTAAGACTACCAAACAAACGCGAAGTTTCAACGCATTGCGACGGGTAAAATGGGGCCGCCGGTGGGCGTTTTCAATACGGAAGGGTGGCAGAGCGGTCGAATGCGCCGGTCTTGAAAACCGGAAGGGCCTCGCGGCCCTCGGGGGTTCGAATCCCTCCCCTTCCGCCAGACGCAAGCTCAGGAATTGTCTGGCTTTTCGGCTAGAATCGCGGTCCTTTCCATGGCGCTCATCGTACAGAAATTCGGCGGCACCTCGGTCGGCTCGGTCGAGCGCATCCGCAACGTCGCCCGGCGCGTCGCCATGTGGCGGCGCGCCGGCCACGACATCGTCGTCGTGCCCTCGGCGATGGCCGGCGAGACCAACCGCCTGCTCGCGCTCGCCGCCGAGCTGCAGCCGCAGCCCGACCCGCGCGAGCTCGACGTGGTCGCCGCCACCGGCGAGCAGGTGAGCGCGGGCCTGCTGGCGATGGCGCTCATGGAAGCCGGCACGCCGGCGCGCAGCTACGCCGGCTGGCAGGTGGCGGTGCATACCGACAGCGCGCACACCAAGGCGCGCATCGTGAAGATCGACGAGGGCCGCATCCGCAAGGACCTCGCCGCGGGCCACGTGGTGGTGGTGTCGGGGTTCCAGGGCGTGGACGGCGAGGGCAACGTCACCACGCTCGGGCGCGGCGGCTCCGACACGTCGGCCGTGGCGCTCGCCGCCGCGCTCAAGGCCCTCGAGTGCCAGATCTATACCGACGTCGACGGCGTGTACACCGCCGACCCGCGCGTGGTGCCCGAGGCACGGCGCCTGTACACCGTCACCTTCGAGGAAATGCTGGAGATGTCGAGCGCCGGCTCCAAGGTGCTGCAGATCCGCTCGGTGGAGTTCGCCGGCAAGTACAAGGTGCCCACGCGCGTGCTCTCCAGCCTCACCGACCCGATGCTGCCGGTGGCCGAAGAGGCGAACGCCGGCACGCTCATCACTTTCGAGGAAGACCCGCACATGGCGATGGAAAAAGCGCTTGTCTCCGGCGTCGCGGCACAGCGCGACGAGGCCAAGATCACCGTGCACAGCGTGCCCGACAAGCCGGGCATCGCCTATGCCGTCCTCGGCCCGATCGCCGACGCCAACATCAACGTCGACGTCATCGTGCAGAACGTGAGCCACGACGGCATGACCGACCTGTCGTTCACCGTGAACCGCGGCGACCTGCCGCGCGCGATGAAGATCCTCAAGGACCAGGTGAAGCCGCACATCGGCTGCAAGGACGTGACGGGCGACGACCGCATGGCGAAGGTGTCGATCGTCGGCGTCGGCATGCGCTCGCACGCCGGCATCGCGGCGCAGATGTTCCGCACGCTGGCCGAGGAGGGCATCAACATCCAGATGATCTCCACCTCGGAGATCAAGATCTCGGTGGTGGTGGACGAGAAATACGCCGAGCTCGCCGTGCGCGTGCTGCACAAGGCGTTCGAGCTCGAAAAGCGCTAGCCGAAGCGGGTACACTGCCCGGCATCCGGAGTGATGCCCGAGTGGCCGAAGGGGGCGCCCTGCTAAGGCGTTATACGGGCTTAAACCCGTATCGAGGGTTCGA
>JBFFZT010000360.1:0-3155 GCA_041568535.1 Burkholderiales bacterium
CCGCCGAGCTGCACGCTGCCGAGCAGCGCCATTGGCTGGAAGGCGAAGTACGGGTTCACGCCGAAGACGAGCAGGATCACGTCCTCGAGCACGAGGAAGGTGCCGAAGGTGGCGAGCACGATCAGCACCTCGTCGCGGTGGTACATGAACTGCAGGATGCCGCGCTCGAGGATCAGGCCCAGCACCAGCCCCACCACGATCGCGGAGAAGAAAATGATGCCGAAGCCCGCCCAGTCGGGCCAGCCGGCGTTGGCGGCGACGCCGATCAGGAACGCCGCCGTGTAGGCGCCCCAGGCGTAGAAGCTGCCGTGGGTGACGTTCAGGATCTTCATCACCCCGAAGATGATCGTCAGGCCCACCGAGACGATGAACAGGTAGGAGGAGAACACCAGCCCGTCGAGCAGGATGGTGATTGCGGTGTCCACGCTTTCTTCCTTGGCCGGAAACAAAAAAGCCGGCCGGGGGCGGCGGCGCCGCGCCCGGCCGGCGATTTTCTCTCAGCTCAGCATGTCAGCACTTCGCGCCCTTCATGCCGCCCTTGATCCACTCGACGCTGTTCTCGCCTTCGGGCGGGTTGACGCAGTCGGCCGGGTAGAACTTGACCTTCTCGAGCTTCAGCTCGCCGGCCTTCGGGTCCCACTTGGTGATGCCGTAGCCGTTCTCGGTGGTCGCCTGGTGGCCGCCGCCGAGGTTCATCTTCACCGTGGTGGCGAAGGACTCGAAGGTCGCGCCCCGGAGCGCGGCGATTACCTGGTCCTGCGTCGGGAAGCCGCCCGCCTTCTTTGCCGCCGCGTCGTAGGCCACCTTCACCGCCAGAACCGCCTGCGCATACTGGTACGCGGGCCCCGATGGGTACTGCCCGAAGCGGTCCTTGTAGGCGTCGATGAACCACTTGTTCAGCTCGCTCGGGTTATCGCGCACGATGGCGCCGTACGGTCCGCGCGCGCCGACGATGAGGCCGTCGGGCATGCGCTTGCCCAGGCGGTAGACCGAGGTCTCCGCTACGGTGAAGATCACCTTCTTCTTCTTGAACAGGCCGCGCGTGTCGCCCTGGAACACGAAGCTCTCGAGGTCGCCGTCCCACAGGCTGGTATGGATCAGCTCCGCCTTGTCGAGCAGCAGCGCCGAGATCTCGGTGGCGTACTGGCCCTGGAAGATCTTCGGCCACTGCAGCTTCTCCGAGGGCTTCGCCTTGGTGATCAGCGACATGGTGGCGTCGAAGTCGCGCCAGGAATCCTGCCCCCAGGCGTAGTTCTGGTTGATCGCCGTGTAGCTGGTGATCTTCGGGAAGTGCTCCTTCACGTACAGGGCCGCGGCGACGTTGTCCGAGGTCGCATGGCTCATGGTGCGGAACACGTACTGCGGCTTGGCGTCCTCGAAGATGCGCGGCGTGCCGCACACCGCGAAGACGGTGAGCTTCTTCAGCTCCTCGGCTACCGGCGTGAGCGCGGCGCACGTGCCGCTCGAGATGTAGCCCAGCGCCACGTCGACGCCGCGCTTTTCCACCATGTTGCGGTACTCGGCGACCTGCTTGGTATTGCCGCCGTTCTCGTCGAGGTACTCGGCCTCGATCGCGCGACCGGCCAGGCCCTTGGTGTTGTAGGGCGCTGGCAGCTTGCCGTCGTTGATCGCCGCGATGATCACCTCGGCGCCGTTGCGCGAGGGCACGCCGAACGGGCCGGCCGCCGGTCCCGACAGGAACGCGACCACGCTCATCTTCACCGTGTCCGCGGCCTGCGCCGGCAGCGCCGGCACGAGCGCCGCCGCGACCAGGGCGGGAATCGCCAGCTTTCTGAGTTGCCTCATGTTGCCTCCTCCTGGGAGTTGTGACGTCATGTGTACTGTCGCGCGCGCGAGGGACGGGGTGTATCCTGCGGCGGCCGTTGTACCCGGCAATGGTCTTGTGTCCGGGGATGGTGCAGCAGATTCTCGGACGCGGTCAAGCGATGGGGGGATCGGCCCCCGGGGAGCCAGCCATGAGCGTAGCAACCGCGACGCCCGGCCTGTTATCGGTGTGGAACGACATCGACGCGGCGGACGAAGCCGAATTCAACGACTGGTACCAGGGCGAGCACCTCGGGGAGCGGCTCGCGCTGCCCGGCATCCTGACCGCGCGGCGCTACCGCAGCCTGGACGCGGCGCGCGCATACGCGGCGCTGTACGACACCGAAGGCCTCGCGCCGCTCGGCTCGCCCGCCTACCTCAAGCGCCTGGCCAGCCCCACGCCGCGCACGCGCGCCATCATGCCGCGCTTTCGCAACATGGTGCGCGCGGCGAGTTCGATCGTCGCGGACTACGGCGCGCTGCGCGCGCCCGGCGCCGTGCTCGCCTGCCTCGAGCTCTCCGGCGCACCGGACGGCGAAGCCCTGCGCACGCTGAAGGCGCATGCCGCAGTGGGGCGCGTCCGGCTCGCCGTGCCCGACGAAGGCGCAACGCGCGTGCCCAACCCGGAGGCCAAGCCGCGTGCCCGGCCGGACGCGCTGCCGCCGCCGTTCGTGCTCATCGAGGGCAATGCGGAAGACGCCGTGCGCGCCGCCGCTGGTAAGCTCGGCACGGTGCTCGGCGCGCCGCGCCCGGCACGCATCTACGCGCTCATCGAAGCGCGCACCAAGGAGCCTGCGCCTTGAGCTTCGAAACCATACTGTACGAGGAGGACGGGCCGATCGGCTGGCTCACCCTCAACCGTCCCGACGACGGCAACATGTTCACGCCGCAGATGTGCCACGAGGTGCGCGACTGCATCAACGCCGTGCGGCGCGAGACGCGCACCCGCGTGCTCGTCATCACCGGCGCCGGCGACAAGTTCTTCTGCATCGGCGGCAGGAAGGAAGGCATGGAGGACACGCTGCTCTACGCCGGGGTGCTCCCCACGCTCGAGATGTACGAGTCGATCGACCGCCTGCAGAAGCCGGTGATCGCCTCGGTCAATGGCTTCGCGGTCGGCGGCGGCAACGTGCTGCAGGTGATGTGCGACCTGACCATCGCCAAGGAAAGCGCGGTGTTCCGCCAGGTCGGGCCGATGATGGGCAGCTTCGACGCGGGCTACGGCACCTGGTACCTGGAAGACCTCGTCGGCAAGAAGAAGGCCAAGGAAATGTGGATGCTGAACCCGAAGCTCTCGGCGCGCGAGGCGCTCGCCATCGGGCTCATCAACC
>JBFFZT010000361.1:0-3153 GCA_041568535.1 Burkholderiales bacterium
CTCATCGGCATGGGCCTCACCGAGAAGCAGGGCGGCTCCGACGTGCGCAGCAACACCACGCGTGCGCTGCCCCTTGGGGGCGGGGAGTATGCGATCACCGGCCACAAGTGGTTCTTCTCGGCGCCGATGTGCGACGCGTTCCTGGTGCTGGCGCAGGCGCCGGGCGGGCTGTCGTGCTTCTTCATGCCGCGGGTGCTGGCGGAGGGCGCGCCGAACGCGATCCGCATCCAGCGCCTGAAGGACAAGCTCGGCAACCGCTCCAACGCCTCCTCCGAGGTCGAGTTCGAAGAGGCGCGCGCAACCCTGCTCGGCGAAGAGGGGCGCGGGGTGCCGATGATCCTGGAAATGGGCGTGTACACGCGCCTGGACTGCGCCATCGGCACGGCGGGCCTGATGCGCCAGGCGCTGGCGCAGGCGCTGTGGAACGCGGCGCAGCGCCAGGCGTTCGGCAAGCTCCTCCGGCACCAGCCGCTGATGCAGAACGTGCTCGCCGACCTCGCGCTCGAGGCGGAAGCGGCGAGCGCCCTGGTGCTGCGCCTGGCGCGCGCTTACGACGGCGACGACGCGCGCGAGCGGCTCGTGCGCCGTGTGCTCACGCCGGCGGCCAAGTTCTGGGTGTGCAAGCGCGGTGCGCACTTCGCGCAGGAGGCGATGGAGGCGGTGGGCGGCAACGGCTACGTCGAGGAGCAGGTCCTCGCGCGCATCTATCGCGAGATGCCGCTCAACTCGATCTGGGAAGGCGCGGGCAACGTCATGTGCCTCGACGTGCTGCGCGCGCTGCGCAAGGCGCCGGACGTGATCGAGGCGCTGGTTGCCGAGCTCGACGCAGCGGCCGGCAGCCACCGCGGCTACGATGCGTTCAGCGCCGCGCTCAAGGATCGGCTGGCCGACGCCGCCGAGCACGAGAGCGCCGCGCGGCGGCTGACCCAGGACCTCGCGCTCGCGCTGCAGGCAAGCCTGCTTTCCCGGCATGCGCCCGGATTTGTCTTCGAATCGTTCGTGCAGGCGCGGCTGGGCGCCGACTGGAGCGGCGCCTTCGGCACGCTCGCGCCGGGCGCGCCGTTCGCCGCGATCATCGACCGGGCGATGCCCGCGGCGCGTTGAGCCGCTAGGCGCCGGCGAAGCGCTCCAGGTGGTGGTCGGCGTCGCCGAACTGCTGCGCGACCATGGTCAGCCGCCGGAACGAGTGGCTCACCTTCAGCTCCTCGCTCATGCCCATGCCGCCGTGCAGCTGGATCGCCTCCTGGCTGACGAGCCGCGCGTTGTCGGCGACCTTGATCTTCGCCGCCGACACCGCGTGCGCGCGCTCCTTCGCGTCGGCCGCGCCGTCCACCTTTGAGCAGGCGAGGCAGGCCATCGATTTCGCCTGCTCGTAGGCGATGTACATGTCCACCATCCGGTGCTGCAGCGCCTGAAAGGTGCCGATCGGCACGCCGAACTGCTTTCTCGTCTTCAGGTACTCGAGCGTCGTATCGCAGGCGAACTTCATCGCCCCGACCGCCTCGGCGCAGACCAGCGCCGTGCCGAAGTCGACCACTTCTTCGATCACCGCGAGCGCTTTGCCTTCCGCGCCCAGCAGCTCGCCGGCCGCCCCGGAAAGCGCGACGTCCGCGGCGCGCATCTCGTCGAGCGTGCGGTAGGGCTTCATCTTCACCGCCTTGGCTTCAACCAGGAACAGGCTCGGGCCCGCCGGCGCTTTCGCCGACACCACGATCTTCCCGGCGGCGGGCGCACCCAGAACGACGACCTTCTCTCCGTCGAGCGTCCAGCCGCTGCCCGCCTTTTTCGCCGTCACCGCAGACGGCGCGAGATCGTAGCGCGCGCCCTTCTCGCTGAAGGCGAACGCCATCTTGAGCTTGCCCTCCACCACCTGCGGCAGGAGCGCCTTCTTCTGCGCGTCGCTGCCCGCGCGCGCCACGCACTGTGCGCCGAGCAGCGTGGCGAGGTACGGCTCGACCACCAGCCCCTCGCCGAAGGCTTCCATCACGCTCATCAGATCGACCGCGCCACCGCCGAAGCCGCCGTAGTCGGGCGAGAACGGGATGCCGGTAAGGCCCATCTCGGCGAGCGTGCCCCAGACCTTTTCGCTGTACCCCTCGGCGGAAGCGACGATCTTGCGCCGCGCCTCGAACTCGTAGTCCTTCTGGATGAAGCGCCGCACCGAATCGGCAAGCAGCTGCTGCTCTTCGTTGTAGTCGAAGTTCATGGCTATAGCCCCAGGGTCATCTTGGCGATGATGTTGCGCTGGATCTCGTTCGACCCGGCGTAGATCGTCGTCTTCCTGAAATTGCAGTAGCGCGGCGCGATCGCCGCGGTGAAGGCGTCGAAGCCCTTGTCTCCGTTCATGGCCTTGAACGGCTGCGCGAGCGGCCCGACCGCCTGCATCATCAGCTCGGTGAGCCCCTGCTGGATCTCGGTGCCCTTGATCTTCAGCATCGACACATCCGCGCCCGGCGGCTGGCCGGTGCGGCGCATGCGGTCGAGAAAGCGCAGGTTGGTGATTTCGAGCGCCATCAGCTCGACTTCCAGGCGCGAGAGCTTGTCGCGAAAGCGCGTGTCTTCCAGCAGCGACTTGCCGCCCTTTTTCTGTTGCGCCGCGAACTCCTTCAGCTTGGCGAGCTCGCGCTTGGACGCGCCGATGCGGCCGGTGTTCATGCGCTCGTGGCCGAGGAGGTACTTGGCGACCGTCCAGCCCTCGCCTTCCTTGTGCACCAGGTTCTCCACCGGCACCTTGACGTCTTCGAAGAACACCTCGTTCACCTCATGGCCGCCGTCCATCAGGATCAACGGGCGCACGGTGATCCCCGGGGTCTTCATGTCGATGAGCAGGAACGAGATGCCCTCCTGGCGCTTGGCCGCGCCGGAATCGGTGCGCACCAGGCAGAAGATCCAGTCGGCGTAGTGCCCCAGGGTGGTCCAGATCTTCTGCCCGTTCACCACGTAGTGATCGCCGGTCCGCACCGCCTTGGTCTTGAGCGACGCGAGGTCCGAGCCCGAGCCCGGCTCCGAGTAACCCTGGCACCAGAAATCCTCGCCGTCGTAGATGCGCGGCAGGAACTTCTTCTTCTGCGCCTCGGTGCCGAACTTGAGCAGCACCGGGCCGCACATGGAAAGACCGAAGGGGATGAGCGGCGGCGTGCCGGCGTAGCCGCA
>JBFFZT010000362.1:0-3147 GCA_041568535.1 Burkholderiales bacterium
AGTCGCCGCCGCGCTCGAACCTGGCGTCGATGACCGGCAGCGCTTCGTCGGCGAACGGCTTGTGCAGCAGCACCTCGATCAGGCGCTGCAGGTAGCGCGCGACGCCGGCGTTGTCGGCATACACGCGCGGGCCCTTGCCGGTGAGCGAGCTTTCGATGAACAGGGCGTGCCCCTGCCCCGCCGGGGACCACAGCACGCGCCAGTGGCTCACGCGCTCGGCGAGCGTCTTGCCGCCGTCGTCCGAAAGGCGGATGAAGGAGTTCTCCCCGGTCATCACCGGGTCGTGCGGATCTACGAGCTGCGGCTCGGCCATGTCGCCTCCCTACTTCGTCGGCGCGGCGGGCGCGTCGGGCTGGCCGGGGAACTGCTTGCTCGCGGGATCCATGTGGGACCAGGGGCGCGCGCTACGCGTCCAGATGTGCGCCGTGATCTTCATCGGCCCCGGGTTGTCCAGCGTGCCGACGCGCAGCGCGATCATCTCGGGCATCGCCTCGCGCTGGCTGTAGATGGGCGAGCCGCAATCACCGCAGAAGTAGCGGTGCAGCGTGCGCCCGCTGTCGGCCTTGCCGGTGTGGCGCTTCAACGTGCCTTGCGTGAGCTTGAAAGCGCTCGAGGCGATCGGCGCGTTGACGCTGCCGCCCGTGCCCGAGCCTTTCTGGCAGTTGGTGCAGTGGCACACGCGCAGCTCGCTGATCGGCGCGCTCACGGTGTAGCGGATTGCGCCGCACAGGCAGCTGCCGGTGAGATTCTCTGCCATCGGTATCCTCCTCTCAGTTGAAGTGCAGGCCGCCGTTCACCTGCACGGTCTGGCCGGTCAGGTACGCGTTCAGCGCCACCATCACCACCACCGCGGCGACCTCCTCGCCGGTGCCCAGGCGCCCCACGGGAATGCGCGCCACGGACTCCTTGCGGTGATCGGCGATCATCTCAGTTTCGATCAGCGAAGGCGAGACCGCGTTTACCGTGACGCCGTCCTTCGCCAAGCGCGCCGCGTAACCGCGCGTGAGGCCCTCCATCCCGGCCTTCGACGCATTGTAGTGCGCGCCGACCAGCCCCGCGCCGCGCGCGGCGCCGGAGGAGATGTTGATGATCCGGCCCCAGCCGCGCGTGCGCATGCCGGCAACCACCGCCTGCGTGCACAGGAACGCCGACTTGAGGTTGACGGCGATGGTGCGGTCGAAATCCTCTTCGCTGAGATCGTCGAGCCCGCGGCGCACGGCGATGCCGGCGTTGTTCACCAAGATATCGATCGGGCCGAGCTCAGCTTGCGTGCGCCGGATGAGATCGGCGACGGCCTTTGCGCTCGAGACGTCGGCCTGGAACGCGCCTGCTTTGCGGCCGAGGGTCCGGATGGCGTTGACGGTGTCCTCGGCTTCGGCTTTGCGTTCACGGTAGTTGACCACGACGTTCGCGCCGGCCGCGGCGAGCGCGACGGCGATCGCCTTGCCGATGCCGCGCGATGCGCCGGTGACCAGGGCGGTGCGTGCGGCAAGCGATGCAGCCATGGCGTCGATTATGCAGCCCGCCGCCCCTACAGCGGGCGGTCCGGTTCGACGGTGAAGAAATCGTGCAGGTCGCGCCGCCCGCCGGGGCTGCTCACGCGGCTGAAGGAGAACACCACGTAGCTTCGCGCCGGCGCGCTCACCGCCGCCCGCCGGCCGGAGAGCTCGACGGCGGCGAGGTCGAACCGGCTGGCGTGCGCCTCGATCGCGACCTCGGCATCGATGCGCACGTTGGTGGCGATCACGGTGGCGCTGCGCGCCGTGAGCCCGGTCGCACCGCCGCCGATGCGGCTGTCCTCGATCGTGACGATCGAATCCGCGATGTGCAGCTCGCGCACCCGGGCGTTGCGAATCGTGATCTGCCGGCAGCCTTCGATGGCCAGCACGCCGTAGTCGCCCTCGTACACGCGGTGGCGCTCCCCCTGGCAGCGCTCGTCCCCCTTCTTGACGAGCGGCGCCGCGCGCGGCTGCGGCGCACCCGGCAGGCCGATCTCAAGGAACGGCAACAGCACGGCGCGAAACTGCGCCGGCGCTTCGAGCATTGGCGTATGCCCCGCCTGCTCGATCACCTCCAGCTGCGCGCGCGGCAGCTTGGCGGCGAGCACCTTGCCGGTGCGCAGCGGCACCAGCGCGTCCCGTTCGCCCCACAGCACCAGCGTTTCGGCGCGCACCGCCGCAAGGTCCGCGCTCAGGTCCTCGTTCACCACGGCGAGACCGGCGATCAGCATCGGATCGGCGCCGAGCAGGCTTTCTCGCAGCTGCGGGCTCGCCAGGATGACGCGCGGCTCGAAGCGCAGCCGCGCGAGCGGCGTGAGCAGCTTGCGCGCGAAGTTGAGCAGCCCTTCCAGCGGATCGAGCCACGGCGGCACGAACTCCATGCCCAGCTGCGCGAGGAAAGCGCTCGCCGTCGAATAGCGGTGCAGGATCCCCGGGGCATCGACGACCACGAGACGCGACACCTCCTGCGGATAGCTCGCGGCGTAGCGCAGCGACACCACGGCGCCCATCGAGTGCCCGACCAGCACGAACGGCCGGCGCGCGAAGCGCTCGGCCACGTGGTGCAGCACGCGCGCGTAGTTGGCGGGCGAGTACAGCGCGTTCGCCCTGTCGGAGGCGCCGAATCCCGGCAGGTCGACCGCCACCACGTGAAACGACTGCTGCAGCCAGCCGACGGTCTCGCGCCAGTCGCGCGCGCCGCCCGCGCCGATGCCGTGCACGAGGAGCACCGTGCGCGCGTGGCCGCGGCCGGCCTCGTACACCACCATGTGCCCGCCGAGCACGGGTTCCTCGATGCGGTGCGCCTGCATCCCGGCAAAGCCCGGGTCCGGGGCCGGCGTCTCGGCCGCGCCGGCGCCCGTCATGAGCCAGGGGATCGCGGCCGCGGCAAGCCAGGTCAGGGTGCGTCGCATTCCGGCTGGCAGTCTAACGGTCGGCGTGGCATAGAATCCGCCCGATGCCGCTCACCTTCCGCCGGCTGCATGCGCACTTCGCCGCCGAGGCCAGTCCCCTCGACCTGCGCTCGGTGGCCGACCGCGCCACGCTCGATGCGATCCGCGCGGGGATGGACGAGCATGCGGTGCTCGTATTCCGCGACCAGCAGTTCGACGGCGGCGAGCAGCTCGCCTTCGCCAAGCGCTTCGACGGC
>JBFFZT010000363.1:0-3139 GCA_041568535.1 Burkholderiales bacterium
GCCTGGTTCCAGAGCTTGAGCTCGTCCAGCACCTGGCGCTCGACTTCCCCCTCCGGGCCGAGCGGCTCGTAGATCGTGACCGCCTCGTCCTTGCCCTTCACCTTGATCCGGTCCACTTCGCGGAACACGACGTCCTTGACCTGGCCGCGCGTCGTCTCCCCGACCAGGACGCCGACGCCGTAGCCCTTGGTGCGGCCTTCGAGGCGCGAGGCGACGTTCACGGGATCGCCCATCACGGTATAGGCGCGCCGCACCTGCGAGCCCATGTCGCCCACGCGCACGCTGCCCGTGTTTACGCCGACGCCGATCTTCAGCGTGGGCCAGCCGCGCGCCGCGAACTTCTCGTTCAGGATACGGCACTCCTTCTGCATGTCGAGCGCGGCCAGCACCCCGTTCCTAGCGTGCTGCGCGTCGTCCACCGGCGCGCCCCAGAACGCCATGATCGCATCGCCGATGTACTTGTCGAGCGTGCCGTGGTGCCGGCTGCGGATGATGCCGCTCATGGTCGTGAGGTACTCGTTGATGTACTCGCGCAGCTCCTCGGGCTTCAGCGCCTCCGAGATGCCGGTGAAGCCGCGCACGTCCGAGAACAGGATCGTGAGCTCGGCGGCGCGCGGCTCCATGTTGTACTTCTCCGGGTCGCGCGCCATGCGGTCGACCAGCTCGGGCGGCACGTACTGGCCGAACAGCTCCGCGAACTGGCGCTTGGAGCGCGCCTCGACAAAGTAGCCGTAGGCCATGTTGACCGTGTACAGCGAAATCGTCATCAGCACCGAGGCCGCGAGCGGCAGCACCATGTCGGCTTCGGTCCAGATGGCGACGTTCAGGCCCATGATGGCGAGCATCCCGGCAAGCGTGAGGAGCGTCGCCCACAGCGGCGCCAGCATCGGAATCAGCAGCGAGAGCGCCACGCCGCCGACGAGCAGCAGCACGACCTCCGCGCCCAGCATGTAGGGCGGCTTCAGCTTGAGCTTGCGGTCGAGCATGCCCGCGATCAGATTGGCGTGCACCTCGACGCCGGGAAAGACGTTGTCCACCGGCGTGGCGCGCAGGTCGAGCAGACCCGGGGCGGTGGTGCCCACCAGCGCGATCCGGCCCTTCAGGCGCTCGAGCGGCACGCGGTCGGCGAGCACGTCGGCAAGCGATACGTAGGCGAAGCTGAACTTGTGGCCGCGGTACGGGATCAGCGCGCTCGCGGTCTCGTCCACCGGAACGGCGAGCGGGCCCACCTGCAGCCATTCCAGCCCGGTGTAGCCGCGCTGCAGGAAGCGATCCGGCGCGTAGCCCGGCTCGACCTTCGGGAAGCCGAGAATCGTGCGCACCACGGCAAGCGAGAGCGACTCGTAGTAGGCGCCGTCCAGCTCCGCGAGCATCGGTACGCGCCGCACCACGCCATCGTCGTCCGTGATCGGGTTGAAGTGCCCAGCGCTGGCGGCATTGCGCGTGAACTGCTCAAGGTTGCCGCCGTACCCTACCCAGCTGGTGAACGGGATGTTCCGGCCCTGGAAGGTGCCCTTGGGCAGCACCGGCTCGGGGATGGCGGCGATGCGCTTGGCCCCCTTGTCGCTGTTCAGGTAGTAGCCCAGCACCACCGGCTTGCCCTTGATCGCCTGCGCGAAGCGGCCGTCGTTATCGAGTGTCGGGCGCAGCTCGCGGTAGGACTGCAGGAAGTTCGGCACGTCCTTCAGGGCACCCTGCGCCAGCTGGTCCAGCACGCGGATGCCCGACGAATGGTCGGCTTCCGCGAACACGACGTCGAACGCGACGATGGCGACGCCGTACTTGTCGAACAGCTTCTCGATCAGCTCGGCCATGATGTCGCGGGGCCAGGGCCAGCGCGCCACTTCCTGCAGGCTCTTCTCGTCGATGTCGAGGATCACGATGCGCTCGTCCACGCCGCGCGGCATGGTCAGCTGCAGGCGCGCGTCGTACATGATGTGGTCGAGCTGCGTGATGATCGGCACCTCGTAGTAGCGCGCCGCATGGCCGATGAAGAACAGCGTGATGACGAGCCCGAGGACGATGCGGACGATGTTCTGCTTCATGCGCGGTCCGTCGGGCCGGCGGAGCCGCGTGCGGGGCGCGGTGCCGCGCCGCGGCTCATCCCTTCAGGAAGAACTCCATCTTGACGCCCGCCAGCTCGACCACGTCGTGGTCCTTGAGCGCGTGCGGCGCGGTGCCGATCGACTGTCCGTTCACCGTCGGCGGGTTCGCGCCCTCGACGTGGGTGATGAAGTAGCCCTGGGGACGGCGCGTCAGCACCGCCACCTGCACGCCGGGCTTGCCGAGCGTGGTGAGCGGCTTGGCGAGCTCAAGCTCCTTGCCGGCATTGCCCCCCGACAGGATCTGGATGGCGCCCAGCGGATGTGCGCTCTTCGCAGCGGGTGCCGGCGCCGGCGACGGCGTCATGGCAGGGATCGGGGTGGGCGTCGTCATCGCCGCCGCGGCCGGTGCCGCCGGCGCCGCTTGCGCCGCGGGCGCGGGGGGCGCAGCACGCGCCTCTTTCTCGGCAGTGCCCGCGGTCGCGGCGCTCGCCGCGACCTGCTGCGCCGCCGTGGCGCGCGCGGCTTCAGCCCCGCCCGCACCCATGGCCCGCGCCTGCTCGCTCGCCGCCTTCATCGCCGAGGGGCGCAGCACCATCGTCTTCTCGAAATCCGCCTTCTCCGCGGTGGCCGCGGGCACCGGCGCCTCGCCGACGAACTTCAGCCGGTACTTGCCCAGCTCGACGACGTCGTTGTTCTGCAGGAAGTGCTTCTTGACCGGGTTGCCGTTGACCAGCGTGCCGTTGGTGCTGCCGAGGTCTTCGAGAAAGCAGTCGTTCAGGATGGTGACGATGACCGCGTGCTCGCCGCTCACCGCGAGGTTGTCGATCTGGATGTCGTTGTGCGGCTTGCGGCCGATGGTGGTGCGTTCCTTGCTCAAGGGAATTTCCTTGAGCACCAGCCCGTCCATGCTGAGTATCAGTTTCGCCATAGCCGACCCCTGGAGCCTATTTTAACCATCCTAAAAACTTCCCCACTACGCCGCGGGCGGCGGGGTACTCCCGCTGGACGCGCACGAGTATAACCGAAACGTTGTCCTTGCCGCCGTTGTCATTGGCCATCTGCACCAGCTGCTGCGCGGCGAGCTTCAGGTTCGC
>JBFFZT010000364.1:0-3136 GCA_041568535.1 Burkholderiales bacterium
AGGAACTGGCCGATCTGGCCGCCGATGTCGACGATCACCTGCAGCAGCCGCTCGTCCGTTGCGCGCCGCTCGCGGCTGTTGAACGCAAGCACGCCGATGACCTCGCCCTGGGACATCACTGGGAAGACGAAGGCGCCGCCCGCGAGGAGCTCCTTTGGGTATGCTGTGCGCAGCGCGCGTGCCTCCTTGGCGACTTCCGCGACCCACAGCGCCCGCCCCGATTTCCATACCTCGCCGATCAGGCCAACGCGCGGCAGCTGGTCGATGTGCTTCGCGCTCTGCAGAAAATTCTGGATCGACGCATCCGCGATGCCCCAGGACTCGGCGAGGCGCAACACGGCCCCATCGGCAGACGGTCGGAAATACCGGCCGCAGTCCCAGTGCTCGGTTTCGCAGATCGCGCGGATCACCGCCTCGATCGCCGCCGTCGTGCTGTCGGCGCCCGCGATCAGCTCCGCCACGGAATGCCCGAGCAGGCGCAGCTGCTCGTCGCGCTTGCGCTCCGTCACGTCGGTGGTGACGGCGAACAGGCCCCGGGTCCGGTTGTCCTCGCCGAGGTGGGGCAGCAGCTCCACTTCCAGGTGGCGTCGCTCGCCGTTGTCGAGGACCCGCGTGCGCGCGTACGCCGCGCGTTCGCCCCGCAGCACCCGATCAAAGTGGGGCTTCACCTCGTGGAAAGCAGCCTCGCCGATGATCTCGCGCAGGTGCTTGCCGACGATGCTGGCGGTAGTCAGGCCGAAGAACTCGGCGAAACGCCGATTGGCAAACAGGCAATGCAGGGTCTCGTCGTAGGCGACCGACATGGCCGGGATGTTGTCCGCGATGAGCCGCAGCTGCGCGGCGTCATCGCGCGGTCCTGCCTGCGTACGCTTCTCGGTGTGCCGCATCGGCCTCTCTGCGCCTCCCACGCGCCAAGAGAGTACCGCGATTGGGCCGCGGTGCCGGGATCGGGCGTTCCCCCGCCGGGCCTGCGGAGCGCCCGGGACCTGCGTCTAGAGCGGGGTCGGGATGGGTTGTGCCGGCGCGGCGGTGATGGGCGCCGGCGTGCGCGCGCCGGCGAGCAGGCGCGAGGCAAGCACACGCCAGGTCACGACCGAGGCCGCGACGACGATCCCAGCGCCGATCCATCCCCACAGCGGGACGGCCCCGAGACCGCCGTGCGTCATGCGGAAGCCCAGTGACACGCCGCCGAAAGTAAGCAGCAGGATCGCAACGGGCGAGGCAACGCACAGGATGGCGTCTTCCGAGGCGATCCACAGGTCAGGGCGATGCCGGCATGCCAAGGCAAGGAGTCTGGCGATCAGCACAACCGCGCAAAGCGACGCCACCGTGAGGATGATGTACATGGATCTACCTTTGGTTGTGCGTCAAGACAACAGTCCTTTCAGCACCAGCCCGCCACCGATGACGAACATGGTCACCAGGACCAGGGCCAGCGTCGTGGAGCGAGCCTCCGTACGGGTCCAGAAAACAGGGGGCTTGCCCTCTTTCGGCGTGGCCGCGCGCAGGGTGTAACCGGAAACGCCGATGCAGGCGAGGCCGCCCGCAATCAATGCCGCACTCGTAAAGACCATTGTGTTACCTCCTGCCGGGATTTTCGAGGGCGTGGGCATTACCGATCCATACCCGCGGGTCGACCGGGGCATAACCACGGCATAAACGCTTACGACCGGCCGCCCAGCTGGTCGGGCGTGCGCAGACGGTAGCCGACCCCGAGCTCGGTCAGCAGGTAGGCGGGGCGCGCCGGGTCGGCCTCGATGCGGCTGCGCAGCTTGCGCACGAAAACGCGCAGGTACTGGACATCGTCGCGATGCGCTGCGCCCCAGACTTCGCTCAGCAGCTGGCGATGGGTGACCACCTTGCCCGCGTTGGCGACCAGGGTCTGCAGCAGCCGGTACTGCTTGGGCGAGAGCCGCACCTCCGCGCCGCTCACCCGCACCACGCGGCGCACGAGATCGACCTCCAGCGTGCCGACGCGAAACACCGGCGCCGGGGTTTCGCGCTCGACCCGGCGGCGCAGCGCCGCGCCGATGCGGGCGAGCAGCTCGGGCATGCCGAAAGGCTTGACCACGTAGTCGTCGGCGCCGAGGTCGAAAGCCCGCACTTTCTCGGCTTCGCGGTTGCGCACCGAGAGCACGAGCACGGGCACGCGCGACCATTCGCGCAGCGCGGCGAGCACCTCGAAGCCCTCGCGATCCGGTAGGCCCAGATCGAGCACGACGAGCGCCGGCTGCGCCGCGACCGCCGTGCGCAGCGCCGCCCCGCCGGTATCGGCTTCCACCACCGCATAGCCCTGGCTTTCCAGCCCCAAACGCAGGAACTTGCGGATCTGCGGCTCGTCGTCTACGACGAGGATCAGCGGCCCGGGGTCGGTCATGGCGATGCGGGAAGCCGGATCCGCACCTGCGCGCCGCGCCCGGCGCCCGCGCTGGATATCGTTACGCTGCCGCCGTTCGCTGCGACGAAGGCCCGGCAGATCGCGAGCCCGAGGCCGCTGCCCGCGGCGCCTTCCCGCGGGCTGCCCCGGTAGAAGGCCTCGAACACGCGATCGAGCTCCTCGGCGCGGATGCCGCAACCCTCGTCTGCTATCTCGAGCAGGACCGCGCCGCCTTCTTCACGCGCCGTCACGCGCACCGTGGAGCCCGGCGGCGAGAACTTCGCCGCGTTGTCGAGCACGTTCGCCACCGCGTGCTCCATGAGGAACAGGTCGAGCCGCAGCATCGGCAGTCGCGGGGGCACGTCGACCTGCAGCGTGCGCCCGGCAAGCGCCTTCTCCTTGCGCCGCAGCGCGCCGTTGACGATGTCCATGAGCTCGACCAGCTCCAGGCGCGGCGCGATCTGGCCGGCGCGCACGCGCGTGAGATCGAGCACGTTGCCGATATGGTTGGCGAGGCGCTCGGCCTCCTCGCGAATCGTCGCCGCCAGCTCGCGCCGCACGTGCGGCTCGCCGCGCTCGCCCAGCGACTCGAGCACGCTCGCCGAGCCGAGGATCGCCGCGAGCGGCGTCTGCAGGTCGTGCGAGACGGAGTTGAGCAGCGCCTCGCGCAGCGCCTCGCCCTGCGCTTTGAGCCGCGCGTCGGCGATCTCGCGCGCCTGCCGGCGCACGCCGTCGGCGAGCCGGCTCGTCAGCACCGCA
>JBFFZT010000365.1:0-3125 GCA_041568535.1 Burkholderiales bacterium
CGCGCGCGCTCGCCGACTCCGGGCGCTGCGCGCTCGGGCGCTGGGCGGCGCGCGGCAAGCAGTACATCGTCATGATCCGGCCGGTGGAAGACGGGCTCGTGATGCAGCAGCTCCTCTACGCCGGCGAAGTACGCTCGATCAAGGAGCTCGAGATCCCGAAAACCGAGGTGAAGGACGCCGAGCTCAAGCTCGCGCAGCAGCTCATCGACCAGCAGGCCGCCGAGGCCTTCGATCCCGCCGCCTACACCGACGACGTGCGCGCGCGCATCGAGGCCGCGGTGCAGAAGAAGGTCGACGGCCAGGAGATCACGACGCTCGATGCGCCCGAAGGCGGCGCGCAGGTGATCGACCTGATGGAGGCGCTGCGCGCGAGCCTGGAGAAGAAGCAGCCCGCGCCCGCCAAGCCCGCCGAGGCGCGCAAGCCCGCCAAGCGCGCGCAGCCGGCCGAGACTGCGGCGCGCAAGAGCGCCAAGAAGTAAGCCTTGTACGGGGCGCGCGACGTCGAGCGGCTGCTCGGCCTGCCGCGCAGCACGGTGCGCGCCCTGATCCGCGCCGGCTTCGTCAAGCCGGCGCGCGGTCCCCGCGGCGCCTGGCAGTTCTCGTTCCAGGACCTGATCGTGCTTCGCACCGCGCAGGCGCTGTCCGCGGCGGGCGTGCCGCCGCGCCGCATCACCCGCTCGGTGAAGGACCTGCGCCGCCACCTGCCCGAGGCGATGCCGCTGTCGGGCCTCGCCATCGGCGCGGTCGCCGACCGCGTCATCGTCAAGGAGGGCGCGCGCCGCTGGCAGGCGGACTCGGGTCAGTACCTGCTTTCCTTCGAAGGCGATCCGGCGCAGGGCTCGCTCAACGTCATCGAGCGCGCGGGCCGGCGCGCGCCGAGCGCCGCGGACTGGTTCGCGAAAGGCGTTGCGCTCGAAAGCAAGGACACCGACGCCGCGCTGCGCGCCTATGAGCGTGCGGTGGCGGCGGATCCGGCGTTTCTCGACGCGCGCATCAACCTCGGGCTGCTGCTGCACCAGAGCGGCGCGCTGGCGAAAGCCGAGCGCGCCTACCGCGAGGGGCTCGCCGCCTGCGGCAGCGATCCGCTGCTGTACTTCAACCTCGGCGTGCTGCTCGAGGACCTGAAGCGCAAGGCCGAGGCGGAGCAGGCCTACCGCGCCGCGCTGCGCGGCGATCCGGGGCTCGCCGACTGCCACTACAACCTGGCGCTGCTCTGCGAGGATCTCGGCAAGCCCAAGGAGGCGCTGCGCCACCTGGCGCAGTACCGGCGGCTGACGCGCGGCTAGCCGCGCGCCATCCCGGCGAACGACGCCGCGACCCCTACCAGGCTCTCGCCCGCCACCAGCCCGGCCGCGGCGGCGATGGTGAAGCGCGCAGCGAGCGAGGCAAAGCGCCGCTCGAACAGCCACGCCGCGAGCGCGCCGAGGAACATGGTGAAGCAGATCGACGCCGGGATGACGAAAGCGAGGCCGAAGGCGACCGCGCTCGGCGCGTAGCGCGAGCGCACGTCGAAGATGCCGAGCACGACGCCGGCGAGCGCGCCGGCAATCATCGCGGCGAGCGCGCCTGCCGGTACCGCGCCCAACCCGTCGGCGAGCGCGAGCGCCACCGCCTTCCAAGTCGCCACTGCGGGCGCCGGCCATTCCGCGGTGAGCAGCATCGCCTGCGGATCGGGGATCAGCGCGAGGTACACCACAACGCCCACGCCCGCCCCCGCGGCGATGCCGCAGATCTGCGCCACCGACTGGCGCACCGGCGAAGCGCCGATGGCGTGCCCCACCTTGTAGTCGTTCATCAGGTCCGCGCACTGCCCGGCGGCGCCGCCGGCGACGTTAGCGGCCATCAGGTTCGTCACCGCCTGGCCGGGCGCGGCGAGGCCGACGCCGAGCTGCGACACCTTGCCGATGGCGCCGATCGGCGGGATGCCGGTCTCGCCGACCACGCGCGCCGCTACCGCGGCGAGCACCAGCGCGAGCGGCACCGCAAGCAGCGCAATCAGCACGCCGATGTCGAACAGCACCACCTGCATCACCACCGCCAGCGCGCAGGCGAGCGCGAGCCCGGTCACCGAGAGCGGCGTCCAGTGCGCGCCGATCGTGAGGCGCGCGCCGCGCAGCTGCAACGCGAAGCTGGTGCCCGCCGCGGTCACCATCAGCGCGACGCCGGGCCACAGCAGCCATTCGACCAGCGGCCCGAAGCCGCCCTGCGTCACCTGGCCCGTCTCGAGCAGCCACGGGGCGAGCCCGCCCCACGCGAGCAGCGCGCCCGCCGCGAGCGAGAGGCCGGCGCGCAGGCCGATGATGGCGCCAAAGCCCGCGAGCAGCGGCGAGGGATCGAGCCCGATCGTCAGGCGTGCGAGTGCCGCCGACGGCGCCCAGGCCGCGAGCGGCAGGAAGGCTTTCCAGAGTCCGGCGGCGAGCGCCGCGCTGGCGAGCACCGTGATGCGCGCGGTAGCCTCGCGCCCGTGGGCGAACACGTCGCGCAGCGTCTCCAGCGTCGCCACGCCCGCGGGAAAGCGCAGCGGGTGCTGCACGATGAGCGCGGGCCGCAGCGCCCACGCCACCCACACGCCGAGAAAGCTCACCGTGAACACCCAGGCGACGAGCGCCCAGGCGTCGAAGCCGCGGCCGGTGATGAGCGTATAGGCGGGAATCGGCGCCACCAGCCCGCCGGAAACGATGGACGCCGCGGCGCTCGCCGCGGTCTGGCTGATGTTCGATTCCTTCAGCGTCCACTGCGGGGCGCGCGCCGCGCGCTCGGCGGCGCGCCAGAACGCAAGCCCGGCGAGCAGCGCCGCGATCGACATGTTGAACGACCAGCCGATCTTGAGGCCGGAATAGACGTTGCACGGCGCAAGCAGCGCGCCCAGCAGCACGCCCGTGATGAGCGCGCGCAGCGACAGTTCGCGCTCGGCCGCCATGCGGCGCGCGCGCTAGCGCTTCTCTTCTGCCGCCGGCCCCGCCGGGGTGAGCAGCGTGCTCTTGGCCTCCTTCATCGGCTGCTTGGTGAAGCCCTTGAGCGAGCCGATGTCCTCGGCGTCGCGCGGGATCTCGACCGGGCTGAGCGCGTAGGCGGTCACCAGCTCGGCCAGCGACCGCAGCGCGTGCATGTGGATGCGCTCGTGC
>JBFFZT010000366.1:0-3124 GCA_041568535.1 Burkholderiales bacterium
GATCGCCGTGATCGGCGTGCGCAGCTCGTGCGTCATGTGATTGAGGAACTCGGTCTTCAGGCGGTTGGCCTCGAGCGCCGCGGCCTTTTCGTAGAACAAACGCTGCTTCTCCTGGTAGAGCGCGAACAGCCACGCCGCAACGGCAAGACCGAAGCCCGAAATCCCCGCGACCGCCGCGAACAGCCAGTGCGATTGCTGGCGCAGAACGGCCATGCCGAAGACGGCGACGGCGAAAAGCGCGGCCCCCAGTCCGAGCGTGATCACGATGTCGCGCGGGCGCAGCGCCACGCCGCGGCTCGCCAGCCCGGCGGGCAAAGCGAGGGCGAGCAGGGCGAGCGCCACGTCCAGCCATGCGCGCGGCGGGCGCAGCACTTCGCCGGCATGCAGGCTCGCGGACACGAGCGCGTTCACGTACAGGCCCGGGAACCTGCCTGCGGGCGTGAGCGCGACGTCGCCGAGCACGGCGCTCGAGCTGCCGATGAACACGATGCGGTCACGCACCAGGTCGCCGACATGCGCGCTCCCGGGAACGCCGTCCGCGGCATCCAGCAGCTGGAAGAACGGGATCACGGCGAGGTCGGCCAGATTGGCGGGCAGGCGCGGCGCGATGCTGCCGTCCGCGGCCAAGGGCCAGGCGCGCTCGCCCACGCGCAGCCGCCGCTCCTCGATGCTCAGCCCCGGCCCGGGCTCGGCGGCGAGCATCGCCGCCACCGCGAAGCCGGGAACCACCTTGCCGTGCGCTAGGTGCAGCGTCGCCAACCGGCGCACGACGCCGTCTTCGTCTGCCAGAGCGCTGATGACGCCCACGCGCGCCTTGCCGGGGGCGGTGAACGCCTCGAGCGGCAGCGTCAGGTCTGGCCAGGCGTGCGCGAGCTCGGCGACGTGCGCATCGCCTTGCGCATCGAACAGGCTGACCTGTGCGAGCTGCGCCAAATACCGCGTCGATCTGGGGTAGGGATAGGGTAGCGCGGCGGCCGCCAGCACCCCGCGCGGATCGAGTGCCGCCGCGAACGCGCCGTCCCCGGCGCGCGGCTCGGCGAACAGGATGTCGTAGGCGACGGCGCGTGCGCCGCGCGCGACCAGGTAGCGGTGCGCCTGCGCATAGGCGTCGCGCGGGTACGGCCAGGCGCCCAGCCGCGCCTGCAGCCGCTGCAAGGAGGCTTCGTCGACGTCGACCACCACCACGCGGTCCAGGGGCAGCTCGACGGCGAAACGGCGCTGCAGCGAGTCGTCGACCCACCAGGCGAGCCGCGCGAACAGCGTGCCCTGGGAGAACAGGGCCGCCAGCAGCAGCCCGCCGGCCACCGCAAGCAGCGCGCGCAGCCAGGGAAGGTATGCATCGGTTCGCACGCTGTCCTGCCAGGACATTGTGAGCGACAATTCTAGAGTAATTCCTCAGCGCGGCCGCCGGCCCGGGATGCGGGCGACGGCAACAAGCTGCCAGAAGGCGCCGAGGTCGAGAACAAGAACCTTATGCGCCACCACATGCGACAACTGGTCACGCTGCTGCTCGCGGCCGCCCTTGCAGCGGGCGCGGGCCGCGTCATCGCGCAAACGCCGGTCGGGGAGCTGCTCGAGCGCGCGAATGCGCTTTCGCTTGCCGGCCAGCACACGGAGGCTTTCGCGCTGCTCGCGGCCGAGGAGGACGCGCACATCGGCGAGATCGGCTTCGACTACGCGCTCGGCCGCGCGGCGCTCAATGCGGGCAGGCCCGACCGCGCGACGCTGGCGTTCGCGCGCGTGCTGGCCCTCGATCCGAGCCACGCCGGCGCGCGCATCGACATGGGGCGCGCCTATCTCGCGCTGGGCAACTGGGCGCAGGCGCGTGCCATCTTCGAGGATCTGCTCACGCAGGAGCCGCCGCCCGCGCTGCGCGCGCAGCTGCTCGTGTACCTCAACGAGGCGCGCGGCGAACGCAAGGCGCGGGCCGCGGCGCGCGGCTATCTCAGCGTCTTCGCCGGCACCAGCTCGAACGTCAATCAGGCGCCCGGGCAAAGCCAGGTGTTCGTGCCCGGCCTGGTGGCCGTGCTGCAGCTCGCCGACCAGAACGTGCGCAAGGACGACAGTTTCGCCGGCGTGGCCGGCGGCATCGAGGCCGCCATGCCGATCGGCGCGCGCTGGTCGCTCATCGGCGGCGCCGAATTCCTGGGCCGGTGGAACTCGCACGAAACAGCCTTCGACGTGGGCGGCATCGCCGGGAATGCGGGCCTGGGCTGGGCGGGCGAGCGCCACGTGGTGCGCGGCCAGTTCCAGCTCGTGCGCAGCACGCTCGGCGGCGCCACCAGCCGCGAGGTGCGCGCGTTCAGCCTCGACTTCACCGAGACCTCCGCGGCGCCCGGCTCGCTGGGGACCCTGTTCGGATTCATGCACGCCGGCGGCTACCGGCATCCGCCCGCGGACCTGCGGATATTCGACGCCGACTTTCTGCTCCTCGGCGTCGGCGCCAGTATGCCGATTGACCAGAAATCGACGTCCAGTGTCGTAATTTCGGCAGGCGGCGACAACGATCGTGGCGGCAACCCAAGCGGGGACCGCACCGGTTTCGGCCTGCGCTTTGCCTGGGAACGGGTGCTCGGGACGAACCTGAGGCTGGCGGCGCTGGCAAGCGTGCAGAAATCGGACTACGAGGGGTTCGATCCGGCGTTCCTCGTGCGCCGTGCGGACCGGCGCACGGACCTGGAAAGCTTCTTGCGCTATGCCCTGGCGCCCAAGCTGGAATTGCGCTTCGGCGTGCTGCGCTCGGTGCAGGATTCGAACATTCCGATCTACGAATTCCGGCGCACCGACTGGACGCTGACCCTGCGACACGAGTTCGACTAGCCGCAGCGTCAGGTTTTGTCAGGCGCAGGCACCGTACCCCTAGCCCCCGGCCCGGAAGTTGCTGCAGGATGGGTGCAACCGTCCGAGATTGTTCGGGTTTTGGGGGAATTATGAAGGCAGGTCTTGTTTTCACGGGTCTTCTGGTTGGTGCAACGCTGGTCAATCCGGCGTTTGGCCAGACCGCTGGCATGATCCAGTTCGTGGCGGGCGACGTGCAGCTGGTGCAGCCCGATGGGGCCGAGCGCGCTGCGCGCAAGGGCGTTGTCGTGAACGTGGGCGATACGCTGTCGACGGCCAAGGGCGC
>JBFFZT010000367.1:0-3123 GCA_041568535.1 Burkholderiales bacterium
CACCGGCCGACGCATGTTCGAGACCGACGACGACCTTGCGCTCACCAGCAAGGTGCTGAACGAGGTGCCGCCGCGCCTGTCGCAGGTGGCGCGGCAACCGATCCCCGAGGCGCTCGACCTGCTCGTCGCGGCGTGCCTGGAGAAGAACCGCGACGACCGTCCGCAGCGCATCGGCGAGGTGGCCGACGTGCTGGAGGCGCTCGCCGTGCGCCAGCGCTGGACGCAGCGCGACGCCGAGGCCGCGTGGGCCGCGGCGCGACCGGCGCCGTCCGCCTAGTCGCCGCGCACGAGGCGCTCGTCGGCGTAGCACACCGGCGAGGCGAGCGTGCCCGTGCCTTGCGGCTCGGGCGCGCCGAGGAAAGCGAGCTCGCCCGCGTCGCGCCGGTACACGCCGCGCTCGGTCACCACGTAATCCACCGGCATGTCCCAGGGCTGCGGGTGGATGGTCGCGATGCGCGCCTGCTCGTAAGTAACGCCGATCACCAGGGGCTTGGCCGGCAGGGCGGCGAGCGTGCGGTCGAAGTACCCGCCGCCGTAGCCCAGGCGGTGGCCCTGCGCGTCCCAGCCGTTCATCGGCAGCAGCACCGCCTGCGGCGCGACCTCGCGCGAGCCCTCGGGATAGGGGATGCCCAGGGGGCCTTCGGCCAGCGTGACCCCGGGATGCCACTCGCGGAAGACCAGGGGCGCCCTCGGCGCCACCACCACCGGCAGCGCCGCGACCGCGCCGCTCTCGCGCAGGCGGCGCACCAGGTGGCGCGCGTCGTACTCGCCGCGGATCGGCCAGCAGAAGGCGAGCCGCGCGGCGGCGAGCCCCGGAAAACCGCGCTCCAGGTGCGCGTCGATGTGGCGGCGGCAAGCTTCCAGCGTCTCAGCGTCGAGCGCGCCGCGCCACGCAAGCAATCGTTCGCGCTCGGTCCGGCGCCATGCTTTCAGCTCTTGCAATCGCATCGCGCGTGCTATTCTTAGTTCATGATTTTTCGGCGTTTCCTGAATATAGCACTGGCCTGCGGCGCGCTCGCCGCCGGCGCGGCGCAGGGAAGCGACGACGCCGTGCTTGGCGCCCACGACGCGTTTCGCGCCGGCGATCCCGACCGGTTCGAGCGCCACGCGCGCGCGCTCGAGGGCCACACGCTCGCACCCTGGATCGAGTACTGGCGGCTGAAGCTGCGCATCGAGGACGCGACACCGGCGCAGGTGGAGCGCTATCTCGCGCGCCATGCGCGCACCTTCCTCGGCGAGCAGATGCGCGCCGACTGGCTGAAGGAGCTCGGCCGGCGCGAAGACTGGAACGCCTTCGAGCGCGAGCTCGGCCCCCTGATCGAAGACGACCTGGAGATTCGCTGCCACGCCTGGCGCGCGCGCCTCGCGCGCGGCGACGCGCTGGTCGCCGTCGAAGCGCGCGCCCTGTGGGCGGAGCTGCGCGAGCTGCCCGACGGCTGCCAGAAGCTTGCCGGCGCGCTGCTGGCGCGCGGCGCCGTGGAAGAGGAGCGCATCTGGCAGCGCGCCCGGCTGCAGCTGTACTACGGCTATGTCACGGCGGCGCGGCGCTCGCTCGAGGACCTGCCGGCGGCGGCGCGCCCGGATGAGCGCCTGCTCGCGCAGGCGGTGACCGCGCCGCGCCAGCTCGTGACGCGCGCGCCGCGCGACCTCGAGCCGCGCGCGGCGCGCGAAATGCTGGTGTTCGCGCTGCTGCGCCTGGCGCGCAGCGACCTGCCCGCCGCAGCGCAGGCGCTGGCCGACGGCGAAGGCGCGCGCCTGCCGCAGGCGGAGCGCGATTACCTGTGGGCGCGCTTTGCCACGCTGGCGGCGTTCGAGCACCGCGCTGAAGCGCTCGAGTGGTACGCGCGCGCCGGCGGCGCGTCGCTCGACGACAACCAGCTGGCGTGGAAGGCGCGCGCGGCGCTGCGCGCGGGACGCTGGCAGGCGGTGCTCGACGCCATCGAGCGCATGTCGCCGCAGGCGGGGCTCGACCTCGCCTGGACCTACTGGAGCGGGCGGGCGCGCGGCGCGCTCGGCGACGCCGAGGGCGCGCGCGAGCAGTTCCAGAGGATCGCCAACCAACCCTACTACTACAGCGTGCTCGCCACCGAGGAGCTCGGCGGCGCGGCCAGCATCCCGCTGCCGCACCACGAGCCGAGCGAGGCCGAGGTGGACGAGGCGCGGCTGAATCCCGAGCTGGCGCGCGCGCTCGAGCTGTTTCGCCTCAGCCTGCGCACCGAGGCGACGCGCGAATGGATGTTCGCCGTGCGCCACATGGGCGATCGCAAGCTGCTCGCGGCCGCCGAGCTGGCGCGGCGCGCGGCGGTGTTCGATCGCGCCATCGGCACCGCCGGGCGCACCGAGCTGCTGCACGACTACCGCATGCGGTATCTCGCGCCGTTCCGCGACGTGTTCCGCGAGTACGCCGGCGCCTACGGGCTGGAGGAGGCCTGGGTGCTCGGCCTGGTGCGCCAGGAAAGCCGCTTCATCCCCGAGGCGCGCTCGGTCGCCGGCGCCGCCGGCCTGATGCAGCTCCTGCCGACGACGGCGCGCTGGGTGGCGCAGCGCATCGGCTACAAGGGCTACTCGCCCAAGCGCGTCGTGGAAGTGGAAACCAACGTCACGCTGGGCGCGCGCTACCTGCAGCACATGCTCGAGCGCACCGGCCACCCGGTGCTCGCCTCGACGGCCTACAACGCCGGCCCCAGCCGCGCGCTGCGCTGGCAGCCGGCGCAGCCGCTCGAGGGCGCGATCTTCATCGAGTCGATCCCGTTCGACGAGACGCGCGAGTACGTGAAGCGCGTGATGGCGAACACGGTGCACTACGCGCTGCTGCTCGAGGGGCAAAGCCGCCCGCTCAAGCAGCGCCTGGGCACCATCGCCGGGCGCGGCGGCCCCGGCGCCGGCGAAGCGTTCCCGGAGGACGGCGACTAGCGCATGCGCTACGACGACATCCTAGTCGTCGGCGGCTCCGGATTCGTCGGCCGGCACCTGGTCGCGGCGCTCGCGGCGCGCGGTGCGCGGGTCACCGTGCCGACGCGCCGCCGCGCGCGCGCGGGGCACCTCCTGCCCCTGCCCACCGTGGAGGTGGTCGAAGCCGACGTCGGCCGCCCGGGCGAGCTCGAGCGGCTCGCCGCCGGGCGC
>JBFFZT010000368.1:0-3116 GCA_041568535.1 Burkholderiales bacterium
GGAGAACATCGCGGTGGCGCACCCCGCGGTGCAGGAGGCGGCGGTGATCGGCATCAAGCATCCGAAGTTGGACGAGCGGCCGATCGTGGTGGCGGTGAAGAAGTCCGGCCAGCAGGTGACGAAGGAAGACCTGCTCAAGTTCTACGAGGGCAAGATCGCCAAGTGGTGGATGCCCGACGACGTGGTGTTCGTCGACGAGCTGCCGCACACCGCCACCGGCAAGCTCTCCAAGCTCACGCTGCGCCAGAAGTTCAAGGACTACCGGCTGCCGGGCGCATGAGCCACGTCAACGTCGAAACGAAGGACCGCGTCACCCGCATCGAGCTCAACCGCCCCGAGAAGAAGAACGCGCTCAGCCCGGAGATGTACGCGGCGCTGGCGAAAGCGCTCACGGACGCCGACGCCGATGCGCAGGTGCGCGCAGTGCTGATCCACGGCCAGGCCAACTGCTTCACGTCGGGCAACGACGTGAAGGACTTCCTCGGGCTGGCGCGCGGGCCCGCCGAGTCGCCCGCCTCGGGGTTCCTGCGCGCGATCTCTACGGCGAAAAAGCCCCTGGTGGCCGCGGTCGGCGGCCCGGCGGTGGGCGTCGGCACGACGATGCTCCTGCACTGCGATCTGGTGTACGCCGCGCCGAACGCTCGGCTGCAGATGCCGTTCGTGCCGCTCGGCCTGCTGCCGGAGGCGGCCTCGAGCCTGCTGCTGCCGGCGATGGCGGGCTACCGGCGCGCGGCCGAGATGCTGCTCCTTGGCGGGCCGTTCGGCGCCGAGAAAGCGCTCGCCGCGGGCATCGTCACCGAGATCGTGCCGGAGGGCGAGCTCCTCGAGCGCGGCCGCCAGGCGGCGGCTGCGCTCGCGGCGCTGCCGCCCGCGTCGGTGCGCATGACCAAGGAGCTGATGAAGCGCGGGCTTGCGGGCGCGGTGCAGGAGCGCATGACCGAGGAGCTGGGCCTGTTCGGCGAGCGGCTGCGCTCGCCCGAGGCGAAGGAGGCGTTGAGCGCCTTCATGGAGAAGCGCAAGCCCGATTTCTCGCGCTTCTCGTGAGCCTCGTTCACGAGACGGTAACGGCGAACGGCCTGAAGTTCCACGTCGCGCGCGCGGGCGACGGGCCGCTGATGCTGTTCCTGCACGGCTTTCCCGAGTACTGGGCGATGTGGCGCCCGCTGGTCGAGCACTTCGGCGCGCGCGGCTGGTGCGCCGCGGCGCCCGACCTGCGCGGCTACAACCTGTCGGAAAAGCCCGCCGCGCTCGAGGCCTACCGCGCGAAGCACCTGGTGGCCGACGTGCTCGCGCTCGCCGCGCACTATACGAAGGACAAGTTCCTGCTCGTCGCGCACGACTGGGGCGGCGCGGTGGCCTGGGGCGTGGCGATCGCGCACCCCGAGCGACTGGCGCAACTCGTGATCCTGAACGCGCCGCACCCGTACCTCTTCTGGCGCGAGTTGTGCCACAACCCGGCGCAGCAGAAGGCGAGCGAGTACATGAACTTCTTTCGCCTCGCCAAGGCGGAAAGGGTCCTGTCGGAGAACGGCTACGCGCGGCTGCTGGGCGCGTTCTCGGACCTGGACGAGGACGCGCGCAAGTCGCTCGTCGAAGCCTGGTCGCAGCCCGGCGCGCTCACCGGCGGCCTCAACTACTACCGCGCCTCGCCCATGCATCCGCCCTCGGCCGACGACCCGGGGGCGAAGAAGCTGCAGCTGAAGCCCGAGGACTTCATCGTCAAGGTGCCCACGCTCGTCGTCTGGGGCGAGCGCGACACGGCGCTGCTGCCCGGCTGCATCGACGGTCTGGACGAGGTCGTTCCAGACCTGAAGCTGGTGCGGGTGCCCGAAGCTTCGCACTGGATCGCGCGCGAGCGAACCAGCCAGGTCATCGGCGAGATCGAGGCGTTTACAATCAAGCGATGAAGACCGCGCTGAAGATCCGCGACCTGGAACCCCGGGTGGGCGAGGAGATCGCGGTCTCGCCCTGGGTCGAGATGCCGCAGGAGAGGATCGACCTTTTCGCCAAGGCGACCGAGGACTACCAGTGGATCCACGTCAACCCGGAGAAGGCGAAGCAGTCGGCTTTCGGCACCACCATCGCGCACGGCTTTCTCACGCTCTCGATGCTGCCCAAGCTCATCGAGTCGACGTTCGAGTTCTCCGACCGCAAGATGGGCGTCAATTACGGCCTGAACAAGGTGCGCTTCACCGCGCCGGTGCCCGCCGGGGCGAAGATCCGCGGCCGCTTCGCGCTCGCCAAGTACGAGAAGCTCGCCGACGGCGGCGTGCAGACCACCTGGAGCGTTACCGTGGAGCGCGAGGGCGGCGACAAGCCGGCGATGGTCGCGGAAACGATCAGCCGGCATTACTTCTGACATGACGCAGCGCTGGAAGCACAGGCCCCCGAACTCCAACTGGGGCGAGTTCGGCCCCGACGACCAGCGCGGGCGCATGAACTACGTGACGCGCGAGAAGGTGCTGCAGGGCGTCGCCGAGGTGAAGGAAGGCATCGCCTTCTGCCTCTCGCTGCCGCTCGACTACCCGGGCGGCAACGCGCTCAACCCGCGCCGCCGCCCGCCGCGCCTCGCGCCGACCATCCGCGACGGCAAGCAGGCGTTCTGCCTGCCGCTCGCCGAGTTCGTCGGCGACGTCACCGACGTGGTGTGCGACGACCAGGTGCTGCTGGCGCTGCAGTACTCGTCGCAATGGGACTCGCTCGCGCACGTTGGCGCGAAGTTCGACGCCGACGGCGACGGCAAGGCGGAGATCGTGTTCTACAACGGCTTTCGCGCCGGCGAGCACGTGAAGCCGGGCCCGGAGAGGGCGGACGCCGAGCCATGGGCGAAGTTCGAGGGCGCGCGCGCCGAGGCGCTCGGCATCCAGAACCTCGCCGAGCACGGCGCGCAGGGGCGCGGCGTGCTGGTGGACCTGCACGCGCACTTCGGCCGCGAGCGGAAAGCCATCGGCTACGACGCGCTGATGCGTGTCATGGACAAGGACAAGGTGGCGGTGGAGAAGGGCGACTTCGTGTGCTTCTATACCGGCTTCGCCGACGTGCTGCTGGAGCTGAAGAAGAATCCCGATCCGCAGCTCATCCACAACACCTGCACCGGGCTCGAGGGCCGCGACGAC
>JBFFZT010000369.1:0-3111 GCA_041568535.1 Burkholderiales bacterium
GAAGCGAAGATCCGCCAGCGCCTTGGGCAGCTGGGTAAGTGATGCGCGCGGCCGCGCTCGCGGCGGTGCTCGCGCTGGCGGGCTGCGCGCCGGCGGCGCTGGCGCCCGCCGAAACGCCGTCGCCGGGCGCGGCGGGCGACACGATCGTCGTCGGCCGCGTCGAGCTCGTGCCGCCGCTGCGCAAAGGCGAGCAGCGCCTGCAGGGCATCGGCAGCGGCCGGTACGAGAACCTGATGCTGCTGCTCACCGACCCGACGCTGCGCAAGCTGCCGCCCGATCCGGCGCTCGCCGACTACGCGGGCCGCATCGAGGCCACGCTCGGCGAGACGTTCTTCGTGCGCAGCCCGGCGCGGCCCTTCTACGTCCTCGGCGGCATCGTGTTCCTCGAAGTCGGGCGGGGCATGAGCCGGGCGCGCTTCCCGGGCGGGCTGCGCGTCGACCTCCAGCCTGGCGATCGCGCCGTCTACGTCGGCACCCTGCGCTACCACCGGGACGAGTTCTTCCAGGTCAGCAAAGTGAGCGTGGTGGACGAGTTCCCGGCGGCCAGCGCCGAGTTCCGCAAGCGCTTCGGCAACGCCACGCCCCTGCGCAAGGCGCTCATGACGCCGGCGCGCTGACCGCGCCGGAAAAAGAAAAAGCCGCCCCGGGGGGCGGCCTTTTCCGGACGGGCGCCGCGATCAGCCGCCGCCGGCCGTCGTGGCTGCCTCGGTCGTGCTGGGCGTCTCTTCGGTCGCCGGCATTTCCAGCAGGGGCGGCTCGGCGGCCTGGTCCTTGCGGATCTTGTGGTAGGCCATGCCGGTCCCCGCAGGGATCAGGCGTCCCACGATCACGTTCTCCTTCAGGCCGCGCAGGCCGTCGCGCTTGCCCATGATCGCCGCCTCGGTCAGCACGCGCGTCGTTTCCTGGAACGAAGCCGCGGAGATGAACGAGTCCGTCGACAGCGATGCCTTGGTGATGCCGAGCAGCATGTACGAGAACGTCGCGGTCTTCTTGCCTTCCTTTTCCGCCTTCTCGTTCTCCTCGAGCAGCTCGGCGCGCTCGACCTGCTCGCCCTGGATGAAGCCGGTCTCGCCCGGATCCTCGATCTGCACGCGGCGCAGCATCTGGCGCACGATCACTTCGATGTGCTTGTCGTTGATCTTCACGCCCTGCAGGCGGTACACGTCCTGCACCTCGTCGATGATGTAGCGCGCGAGCGCCTCCACCCCGAGCAGGCGCAGCAGGTCGTGCGGATCCACCGGACCGTCGACGATCATCTCGCCCTTGTTCACCACCTGGCCGTCGTGCACCAGCACGTGCTTGTCCTTCGGGATCAGCTCCTCGTGCTGCGTGCCGTCCAGATCGGTGATCACCAGGCGCTGCTTGCCCTTGGTGTCCTTGCCGAACGAGACGGTGCCCGTGTACTCGGCGAGGATCGCCTTGTCCTTGGGCGCGCGCGCCTCGAACAGCTCGGCCACGCGCGGCAAGCCGCCCGTGATGTCGCGCGTCTTCGAGGTTTCCTGCGGAATGCGGGCAAGCACCTCGCCCACCAGCACCTGCTGGTTGTCGCGCACTGCGATCACCGCGCCCACCGGGAAGCTGATGTTCACGGCGTGGTCGGTGCCGGCGATGCGCACGTCGTCGCCCGCATCGTTGATCAGCCGGACCGACGGCCGCTGGCCCTTGGCCGTGGCGCTGCCGCGGCGCTTGTGGTCGATGACCACCAGCGTCGACAGGCCGGTCACGTCGTCGATCTGCTTGGCCACCGTCACGCCTTCTTCGACGTGCTCGAACTTCACGGTGCCGGCGTACTCGGTAACGATCGGCCGGTGGTGCGGATCCCAGGCCGCGACGATCCTGCCGGCGCGGATGGCATCGCCATCCACCACCTGCAGCATGGCGCCGTACGGCACCTTGTGGCGCTCGCGCTCGCGGTTGTTGTCGTCGACGATGGTCACTTCGCCCGAGCGCGAAATCACCACCTTGTCGCCCTTGGCGTTCGAGACGTAGCGCATGGTCGGCGAGAAGCGCACGGTGCCGGCCGACTTCGCCTCCACCTGGCTTTGCACCGCGGTCCGGCTCGCCGCGCCGCCGATGTGGAACGTGCGCATGGTGAGCTGCGTGCCCGGCTCGCCGATCGACTGCGCGGCGATCACGCCGATCGCCTCGCCGACGTTGACCACCGAGCCGCGGCCCAGGTCCCGCCCGTAGCATTTCGCGCACACGCCCCAGCGCGTGTCGCAGGTCAGGGGCGTGCGCACCTTGACTTCGTCGATGCCGACGTTGTCGATGGTGTCGATCGCCTCCTCGTCCACCAGCGCGCCCGCCGTGTACAGGGTGTCCTGCGTCTCCGGGTTGATCAGGTCGGTGGCGAGCACGCGGCCGAGGATGCGCTCGCGCAGCGCCTCGACCACTTCGCCGCCCTCGACCAGCGCGCGCATGGCGATGCCGTTCTGCGTGCCGCAGTCGTCTTCCGTCACCACCAGGTCCTGCGTCACGTCCACCAGGCGGCGGGTCAGGTAGCCCGAGTTCGCCGTCTTCAGCGCGGTATCGGCGAGGCCTTTGCGTGCGCCGTGCGTGGAAATGAAGTACTGCAGCACGTTCAGGCCTTCGCGGAAATTGGCCGTGATCGGCGTCTCGATGATCGAGCCGTCGGGCTTGGCCATCAGGCCGCGCATGCCGGCGAGCTGGCGGATCTGGGCGGCGGAACCGCGCGCGCCCGAGTCGGCCATCATGTAGATCGAATTGAAGGCCTCCTGCCGCACCTTCTTGCCGTGGCGGTCGGTCGCCTCCTCGCTGCCGAGCTGCTCCATCATCACCTTGCCGACCTGTTCGCCGGCGCGCGACCAGATGTCGACCACCTTGTTGTAGCGCTCGCCCACCGTGACCAGGCCGGAGGTGTACTGCGATTCGATCTCCTTGACCTCGGTCTCCGCGGCCGCGATGAGCTCCTGCTTGGCGGTCGGGATTTGCATGTCGTGCACGCCGAACGAAATGCCGCCGCGCGTGGCCATGGTGAAGCCGGCCTGCATCAGCTTGTCGGCGAAGATCACGGTCTCGCGCAGACCGCAGCGCCGGAAGCCGACGTTGATGAGGCGCGAGATCTCCTTCTTCTTGAGCGGCTTGTTGAGC
>JBFFZT010000370.1:0-3105 GCA_041568535.1 Burkholderiales bacterium
GGTGATGCTCATCAGGCCGCTTTCCGCCTGCGCCATCAGGTCGTAGGACTTCTGCGCGCGGTCCGGTCCGGTCGCGCCGTAGCCCGAGATCGCGCAATAGACTAGGCGCGGGTTGCGCGCCTGCAGCACGTCGTAGCCGATCCCGAGGCGCTCAGCGACGCCGGGGCGGAAGTTCTCGACCACGACGTCCGCCTTCTCCACGAGGCGGAGAAACAACTCGCGCCCTTGCGGATCCTTGAGATGCAGCGTGGCGGACTGCTTGCCGCGCGCGCGCTTCAGGTAGGCGAGGCCGAAATCCTGCGGCGAGGCGCGCTCGACCGAGGGGCCGGAGTACGGCGGCGCGAGCGCCGCGGGATCGCCCCCGGCGGGCTCGTCGATCTTGATCACTTCCGCCCCGAGCCCCGCGAGGAGCAGGGTGCAGTGCGGGCCGGAGAGGTAGCGGGTCAGGTCGAGGACCACCAGGCCCTCGAGCGCCCCGCTCATGAAGGATCGGGCTGCGTACCGCGCAGGACGCCGACCACCTGCTCGAGCGCCTGCGCTGCGCGGGCGCGGATCTCCTCGTCCGAGAGGGACGACAGCGGGTGCTGGATCACCACCGGCACGAGGCCCTGCATGCCGAGCGCCTCGCGCTGCACGCGCGCCTCGTGCAGGAACTCGGTGGTGACGATCACCGCGGTCGGCACGCCCAGCGCTTCGAGACTGAAGCCGTCATGCATACAGCACGACGTGCAGGAGCCTCAATCGCCGATGGCGGTGACGACGATGTCGTTCTCGCGCCGGATCTGCTCGATCAGCTCGGGCGCGGCGAACTTGGAGAAGCTCTCCTTGCGGTAGTAGTGGATGTCGGCGAGCGGGTGCGCGGCCTTCAGCTGGTCGCGCAGCTCGCGCAGCAGCTTGTTCGCGTTCCACTTGGTGTTGTCGAGGATGCCGAGCCGCAGGCCCTTGAGCGCCGGGATGCGCGCCGCGGTGGCCTTCTTCTCGGCCCCGACCACGCCGCGCGGGTCGTAGACCTGGATCATCGAACGTCCTCCTTCACAGATAACACGTGCCGTCGACGCAGCGCGGCCCGGCCGCCTGCGACTTGCCTTCGATCTCGCGCAGCACCGGCGAGCTCATGTGGCCCCAGCCCGGGATGAAGGCCGAGAAGCGCCCGGCCTCGCCACCGATCACGAACAGGTGAATGTTCTCCGCGCTCGGCACCACCGGGATGCGCGAGTCGAGCTCGCGGCCGTACCAGACCGGGAGGCTGCGGTTGTACACCTTGCCGTAGCGGTGGTTGAACGCGACCTGGCCGAACGTGTTGTGGGCGTTGGTCCACAGGTACTGCTTGACGTCGTGGCGCTTCCAGCCGGCCTTGGAGATCGTCGTTGCGTGCTCGGGCCCCAGCACCACCGCGCAGTGCCCGCTCGAGACCGCGTTGTTGTGCGCGAAGGTGCTCATCGCCGAGACGATCGAGTCGAGGATGCCCTGCGGGTCGTTGGCCACGTGGTTGGTGACGCTATGCGGTGGCTCGGCGGCCATCACGAATACGGTCGAGTCCTCGGCCTTGAAGCCCTTTTCCACGTGGTAGGGCGCAAGCAGCCCCAGTTCTTCGTTCTCGGCCACCGCGTAGGTGTACTTGCCCGGATGCCCGAGCGTCGACTTGTCGAGGTCGCCCGGCCAGCCGCCCCCCACGTTCAGGAGGATCAAGCGGATCGCGCGGCCGATGGTCGCGTTGGCGCGGTTGCCCGAGCCGAAGGCGTTGCAGCCGGCGTTCATGCCGATCTTCTTCGCAATCGGGCCGTTCACGACGAGGAGCGGCGCCGCCATGTGCGTCGTGGCCTGCACGCCGTTCAGGTTGAAGGCCGTCTCGCACAGCGCGAGCATCGCCGCGCGCACCACGGGGGCGTACTCGGGCTTGCAGCCCGCCATCACCATGTTGACGGCGAGCACCTCGCGCGTGAGGCTGCCCCAGCGCGGTGGCACGCGCGCTTCCACTTTCCCGGGCTCCCCGCCCAGCGCCTCCAGCATCGCGGCGACCTTCGCCGGCGTGGGCGGCACCACGGGCAGGCCGTCGGAGAAGCCTTTCTCGTAGTACCACTCGATGAGGTCGGTGCCCTCGGGCACCGTGGACGCGGGGGCGGGGGCGAGCTGGGCGGACATGGGCTCGATTCTAGCGCCCGACGGAGACGCCGAACGCCCAGGCGAGCGCCGAAAAGCTGAAGAAGGCGAGGGCGGTGGACACGAGAATCGCGGCGGCGATGCGTTCGCCGTTCGCGCCGCCGCGCTCGGCGAACAGGAACACGGTGCCCGCCACCGGTAGCGCCGCCATCAGCGCGAGGGTGCGCACTTCCAGCGGCTCGAGCCAGAAGACGTAGGCGGCGACCAGCAGCGTGACGTAGGGATGCACGAGGAGCTTCGCGCCGGCGATGACGAACACCTCGGTGCGCTCGAGGCGCGTGCCCGGCCGGTAGAGCGACACGCCGATGGTGAACAGCGCCACCGGCACCGCCGCCTCGCCCAGGAGCCGCGTCACCTGGTCGAGCGCCTGCGGCAGGGCGAGCGCGCCGGCGGAGAACAGCCCGCCCGCGACGATCGCCCAGATCATCGGGTTGCGCAGCACGCCGACGAACACGGCGCGCGCGCCGCCCTTGCGCGACTCGAGCGCCGCGAAGCCCAGGGCGCCCGAGACCACGACCAGCAGGTCGGCGAGCGCCGCGCCGACCACGATGGGCAGAACCTTCGGCCCGAGCAGCGCCGGCAGCAGCGCAAAGCCCATGTAGCCCCAGTTCGACCACGCCGCCGCCAGCGCCCCGTAGATCGCATCGCGCGCGGTTTCCCGGACCACGCGGCGCGCGATGAGGTTGAAGGCCACAAGCATCAGCAGGCCCGCCGTGGCGTAGGCGCCGAACACCGGCAGATTCACCAGCTGCTCGAATGGCGTGCGCGCGCTGAAGCGAAACAGCATGCACGGTAGCGCGAAATACAGCACGAACACGTTGAGCGCCGGCACCGTGTTCGGCGGGAGCAGCCGGAAGTGCGCGGCGAGGAACCCGCACAGGATGAGGGCGAAGAACGGCGTGGTGACCTGCAGGATCTCCAGCATCGCGTGCGATGGTATTTCAA
>JBFFZT010000371.1:0-3097 GCA_041568535.1 Burkholderiales bacterium
CATGGCGTATGTCCTTCTGCGAGGATGGGTAGGCGGTTCAGCGAGGGTCGTTGCGGCCGGCCTCGATGCGCAGCAGCTCGTTGCTGCGCACCAGCTCGTCGGCGGCGCTCTGCGCCTTCGCCGCGCGCGCCTTGCGGTCGGCGAGCATGGCGTCGGCCTCGGCCGCCTCGGCGAGGCGGCGCGCTTCGCCGAAGCGCTCCGCGCGCACCGCGGCATCGGCTCTTTCGAGCTTCTCGCGCGCGGCGAGCAATTCGACCGGGGCGGCGCGCTGCGCGCCGGCGCTCTCGGCCTGGGTGATCGCGGCCTGCGCGGCGGCGATCTCGGCCGCCGGCAGCGTTTCAACGGTGGCGCAGGCGGCGAGGAGCAGCAGGGGTGCGAGCCAGCCGGCGACGCGGAGGCAAGCGGGGCGCAAAGCGTTCATGGCTGTTTCCTCAGGCACGCGAAGTGCGGAAGATTCTACTCATATTGGCTGTCGTGCGGCGGCGACTCAGGCGGCCTGCAGCTTGGCCACCGCGACGGCGAGCCACTTCACGCCCTCGCGGCCGAAGTTCACCTGCACGCGCGCGTCCGTGCCCTGGCCTTCGGCGTCGACGATGACGCCGGCGCCGAACTTGGCGTGCATCACGTTCTGGCCGATGCGAAAGCCGCTGGGGGCGCCGCCGGTGCCCGCCGGCGCGCCGCCGAAGCGCGGATCGCGCTTGGGCGCGCGCGTGAAGGCGCCGGCGGTGAAGGTCGAGGGCTTGCGCTTGCCGGCGAAGCGCGGCGTGAGCCACTTCAGCAGGCCCTGCGGCAGCTCGTCGATGAAGCGCGAAGGCAGGTTGTAGCGCGTCTGCCCGTGCAGCAGCCGCGTCTGCGCGAAGGAAAGGTACAGGCGCCGGCGCGCGCGCGTCAGCGCGACGTACATCAGCCGCCGCTCCTCTTCCAGGCCGTCCTTCTCCATCACGCTCTGCTCGTGCGGGAACAGGCCCTCTTCCAGCCCGCTCACGAACACGGCGTTGAACTCCAGCCCCTTGGCCGAGTGCATGGTCATCAGCTGCAGCGCGTCCTGGCCCTCGCCCGCCTGGTGCTCGCCCGCTTCGAGCGCCGCGTGCGTGAGAAAGGCCAGCAGCGGATCGACGTCCTCGCCCGATTCCACCGCCACGTCCTCGGCGCTGAACGCGGCGGCTGCGTTCACCAGCTCCGAGAGGTTCTCCACGCGCTCGGCGCCCTCGCGCTCGCGCCGGTAGTGCTCGAGGAGGCCGCTCTTGGCCACCACGTGCTCGACTTTCTCGGCCAGCGTGAGCCCCGTGGACTCCTCGCGCAGCGCCTCGATGAGCGCGATGAACGGCGCCACCTTGCCGGGGCTGGCGAGCGCGGTCTCGTACAGGTTGCGGCCCGCGGCCTGCGCCGCGTCCTGCAGCGCTTCGAGGGTGCGCGCGCCGATGCCGCGCGACGGGAAGTTGACCACGCGCAGGAACGCGTTGTCGTCGGCGGGCGAAGCCACGAGGCGCAGGTAGGCGAGCGCGTGCTTCACCTCGGCGCGCTCGAAGAAGCGCAGCCCGCCGTACACGCGGTACGGCAGCGCGGCGGTGAACAGCGCGTGCTCCAGCAGGCGCGACTGCGCGTTCGAGCGGTAGAGCAGCGCGATCTCGCTCAGCCGCGTGCCCTCGCGCTTGAGTGCCTGGATCTCCTCCACCATCCAGCGCGCCTCATCGGTGTCCGACTGCGCCTCGAACACGCGCAGCGCCTCGCCGGCGCCGGCCGCGGTCCACAGGTTCTTGCCCAGGCGCTTCTGGTTGTGCGCGATGAGCGCGTTGGCGGCGTCGAGGATGTTGCCGTGCGAGCGGTAGTTCTGCTCGAGTCGCACCCGCGCGCCGGGATACTCGCGCTCGAACTCGGCCATGTTGCCGACATTGGCGCCGCGAAAGGCGTAGATCGACTGGTCGTCGTCGCCCACCGCGAACAGGCTCGCGCCCTCGCCCGCCAAGAGCTTCAGCCAGCGGTATTGCAGGCGGTTGGTGTCCTGGAACTCGTCCACCAGCAGGTGGCGGAAGCGCGCGCGGTAGTGCTCGCGCAGCGGCTCGTTCCGGGAGAGCAGCTCGAAGCTCCGCAGCAGCAGCTCGGCGAAATCGGCCACGCCCTCGCGCCGGCACTGCTCGTCGTAGGCATCGTAGAACTCGGCGTAGCGGCGCGAGAGGTCGTCGCCCGCCGCCACGTCGCGTGCGCGCAAGCCCTCTTCCTTGCGGTTCATGATGAAGTACTGCACGTCGCGCGGCGGGTAGCGGTCCTCGTCCACGTTCATCGCGCGCAGCACGCGCTTCACCGCGGCGAGCTGGTCCTGGGTGTCGAGGATCTGGAACTCGCGCGGCAGCCCGGCCTCGCGGTGGTGCGCGCGCAGCATGCGGTTACACAGGCCGTGGAAGGTGCCGATCCACATGCCGCGCGGGTTCGCCGCGAGCATCGCCGTGAGGCGCGTCAGCATCTCGCGCGCCGCCTTGTTGGTGAAGGTCACGGCGAGCACGCCCGCGGGAGTTACTGCGCCGGTCTGCAGCAGCCAGGCGAGCCGCGTGGTGAGCACGCGCGTCTTGCCGCTGCCCGCGCCGGCGAGGATCAGCGCGTGGCCGGCGGGCAGCGTGACCGCGGCGAGCTGTTCGGGATTGAGGTCTTCGAGTCGGAGCGACAAAGCGCTCCGATTATAGTCCGCGCGCGCGCGCCACTACGCCGCTACATCGAGACTTTCGGCTCCTCGACGCCGGCGGTGCCGCGCAGCTGCTCGGCGAGCGCCTCGGCGTCTTCCTTCGTCGCCAGGCGCGAGATGCGCACCAGGTAGACGCGCGCGCCGTTGTCCTTGGTCGGGAAGATCTCCGCGGCGTAGCCGGCGTCGCGCAGCCGGTCGTACACCTCGAGCGCTTCGGCCTGCGTCGCGGCGCTCGCCAGCGTGAGCTTCCAGCGCCCGTCGCTGCGCGCGGCGCCGCGCCCCTCGGCGAGCTCGGTCTCGCGCGCCCACTGCGCGAGCTGCACGGGATCGACGAAGCCCACCGGCTGCGTCTGGCCCTTCAGGCGCTGGTAGAACTGGCGCGGCTCGCTCATCAGCACCGGCGCCTCGCCTTCGGCGCCG
>JBFFZT010000372.1:0-3095 GCA_041568535.1 Burkholderiales bacterium
CCGATCGGCACCACTTCCAGGCGCCCGTTGTCCTTCAGGTTCTTCACCTGCGCCCCCAGCGTGTCGAGGTGCGCGATCATCGCGCGTGCGCCCTTCTGCTCGGTGCCCGGCAGGCGCGCGCGGATCGCGCCGCGGCGCGTGAGCTCGTATTCCACGCCGAGCTTGCCGAGCTCGTCGCAGGCGAGGCGCACCACGGTGTCGGTGTAGCCCGAGGGGCTCGGCGTCTCGAGCAGGCGCTTGAGCACGTCGGCCAGGTAGGTCACATCGATGTTCAGTCGGGACATGCGTTTCTCCTTCAGCGTGCCGCGCGCTTCACTGCGGTCGGCATGGATTGCGGGAACAAGAGGTCGACGAAGCGCTCGGCCGTGGGCTGCGGCTCGTGGTTGGCGAGGCCCGGGCGCTCGTTCGCCTCGATGAACCAGTAGCCAGGCTGGCGCGGATTGCGCACCATGAAGTCGATGCCGGTCACCGGCACGTCGAGCGCGCGCGCGGCGCGGATCGCCGCGTCGATGAGCGATGGGTGCACTTCGGCGGTGACGTCGTGGATCGTGCCGCCGGTGTGCAGGTTGGCGGCCTTCCGCACGTTGATCTCCTCGCCGCTCGGCGGCACGGCATCGAGCGTGTAGCCCGCCTTGGCGACGCAGCGCTCGGTCTCGGCGTCCAGCGGGATCTTCGACTCGCCGCCGGTGGCGGCGGCGCGGCGCCGGCTCTGGCGCTCGATCAGCTCGCGGATCTTGCTCGCGCCGTCGCCGATGACACGCGCCGGGCGGCGGATGGCGGCGGCCACCAGCTTGTAGCCGATCACCACCAGGCGCAGGTCCTCGCCCGTCACGCACTGCTCGATGAGCACGCGGTCGCTATGCGCCTGCGCGCGCCCGACCGCGGCCATCGCCTCCTCCACCGTTTCCAGTCCCACCGACACGCCGCGCCCCTGCTCGCCGCGCGCCGGCTTCACCACCACGGTGCCGTGCCGGGCGAGGAACGCTGCCAAGTTCTCGCGCGTGTCGAACTCGATTGCCTCGGGCACCTTGACGCCGGCGCGCGCCACCGCGCGGCGCGTGGCCGCCTTGTCGTCGCACAGACTCATCGCCACGGCGCTGGTCAGCTCCGAGAGGCTCTCGCGGCAGGCGATCGAGCGCCCGCCGTAGGTGAGGCGGAAGAACCCGCCTTCGGCATCCATCACCTCGACGCCGATGCCGCGCCGGCGCGCCTCGTCCACGATGATGCGCGCGTACGGATTGAGCTGGCCCTCGGGCGGCGCGCCGACGAACAGCTTTTCGTTGATCGCGTTCTTGCGCTTCACGGTGAAGCCCGGCACGCGCACGAAGCCGAGCTTCTCGTAGAGCTCGATGGCCTGGCGGTTCTCCGCCATCACCGAGAGGTCCATGTGCAGCGCGCCGCGCGCCTGGAAGTACTCCGCCAGGCGCCGCACCAGGGTCTCGCCCACCAGCGGCCGCGCCGCCTGCGGGTCGACCGCGAGGCACCACAGCGACGAGCCGCGCTCGGGGTCGTCGAACGCGCGCGCGTGGTCCACGCCCGTGACGGTGCCGATCACCTGCCCGGTGACCTCGTCCTCGGCCACCAGGTACACGATGGTGCGGCTGTCGCGGTGGCTGAACATGAACTCCGCGGGCACCGTCACCATGCGGTGCGCGAGGTAGATGCGGTTCACGGCGTCGGCGTCGGCCTGGCTCGTCACCCAGCGAACGACGAAGCCGCGCGGGCGGCGGGTGGCGGCGCGATAGGTCGTGAGGTCGAGCCGGTAGGTATGCGACGGGTCGAGAAACAGCGCCTGCGGCGCCGCCGCCAGCACGAGGTGCGGATCGCGCACCCAGCCGGCGATGTCGCGCCGCTCCGGGCCCTCCTCGGCGAGCGCCTCGGCGAGCGAGCGCGCGTCGGGGTACGTTTGAGCGAAGAGCAGCCGTCCCCAGCCGCAGTCGAGCGCCACCTCGCTGTTGGGTACCTGCGCGACGTGCTTGCGCTGCACCCGGTGCGTGTACGCGGCGCGCGAGCGCCGCTTGGGAGTCGTGCCGGTGCCGTTGGCTTGCATCTCACACCCCCTGCGTCTGTAGCCACATTTCGAGCAGCGCCGCCTGCCACAGCTCCGAGCCCTGCAGCGGCGTGATGTGCGCCTTGGGGTCGGCGAACAGGCGATCGAGGTAATCGCGACGGAACAGGCCGCGCTCCTTCGCGGCGCGCGCGCCGAGCGCGTCGCGCGCCATGTCGAGGAACGGCCCGTCGAGGTATTTCAGCGCCGGTACCGGGAAGTAGCCCTTCGGCCGGTCGATCACCGCCGGCGGGATCACCTGGCGCGCGACATCCTTGAGGATGCCCTTGCCGCCGTCGCGCAGCTTCTGGTGCGGTGGGATGCGCGCGGCGAGCTCCACGAGCTCGTGGTCGAGGAACGGCACGCGCGCCTCGAGGCCCGCGGCCATCGTCATGTTGTCGACGCGCTTCACCGGGTCGTCCACCAGCATGACGGTGGTGTCGAGGTGCAGCGCGCGATCGACGGGGTCGCTGGCGTCGGAGGCGGCCATGCGCTCCTCCACCAGCGCGCGCGCGTGGTCCAGGCCGACGTACTCGGCCGCCACCTGCGCGGAGTAGGCGGCGAAGTCGCGGTCCATGAAGGCGCGCGCGTAATCCCTCGCCGCGTCGCCCGAGCCGACGAGCTTCGGGTACCAGTGGTAGCCGCCGAACACCTCGTCGGCGCCCTGCCCCGACTGCACCACCTTCACGTGGCGCGCGACCTCCTGCGACAGCAGGTAGAACGCGACGTTGTCGTAGGACACCATCGGCTCGGACATGGCGCGCACCGTCGCCGGCAGCGCATCGAGCAGGCGCGAGGACTGGATGAAGATCTTCTGGTGCTCGGTCTCGAAGCGCTGCGCCACGATGTCCGACCAGCGGAACTCGTCGCCCGACTCGCCGTGCGCGCCCTCGAAGCCGATGGAGAACGTGCGCAGGTCCGCGTGCCCCGCCTCGGCGAGCAGCCCGGTGATGAGGCTCGAATCGACGCCGCCCGAGAGCAGCACGCCGACCGGCACGTCGGCGATCCTGCGGCGCTCGACCGCGAGGCGCAGCGCGGCGAGCAATTC
>JBFFZT010000373.1:0-3088 GCA_041568535.1 Burkholderiales bacterium
GCCTCGTAAATGATGTTGTAGTAGCGCGCCTCGATGCCCGAGCTCTCGATCAGCTTGCGCGCCGTGGCGTCCGCGCGCGTGTTGAAGCCGATGATCAGCGCCTTGGCTGCCAGCGCCAGGTTGACGTCGGACTCGGTGATGCCGCCCACGCCGGCGTGCACCACGCCGACCTTCACCTCTTCCGTGGACAGGCGCGTGAGGGCGTGCACCAGGGCTTCCTGCGAGCCCTGCACGTCAGCCTTGATCACCAGCGACAGCACCTTCTTCTCGCCCTCGCCCATCTGCTGGAACAAGTTCTCGAGCTTCGAGGCCTGCTGCTTGGCGAGCTTGACGTCGCGATACTTGCCTTGGCGGAACAGGGCGATCTCGCGCGCCTTGCGCTCGTCGGCGAGCGTGGTCATCTCTTCGCCCGCGGTCGGCACTTCCGACAGGCCCTGGATCTCCACCGGGATGGAGGGGCCCGCGGTCTCGACCGATCGGCCGTTCTCGTCCAGCATGGCGCGCACGCGCCCGTAGACCGCGCCGGTCAGCACCACGTCGCCGCGATGCAGCGTTCCGGCCCGCACCAGCACCGTCGCCACGGGACCGCGGCCCTTGTCCAGGCGCGCCTCGATCACGAAGCCGCGCGCCGGCGCCTGCGCCGGGGCCTTCAGCTCCAGCACCTCGGCTTGCAGCAGCACACGCTCCAGCAGGTCGTCCACGCCCTTGCCGGTCTTCGCCGAGACCGGCACGAACGCCACCTCGCCGCCGAACTCCTCCGGCACCACGCCCTGCTGCAGCAGCTCCTGCTTGACCTTCTCCGGGTTGGCTTCGCCCTTGTCGATCTTGTTGATCGCCACCACCAGTGGCACCTTTGCCGCCTTGGCGTGATTGATGGCCTCGATGGTCTGCGGCATGACGCCGTCGTCGGCGGCCACCACCAGGATCACGAGATCGGTCACCATGGCGCCACGCGCGCGCATGGCGGTAAACGCCTCGTGGCCGGGCGTATCGAGGAACGTGATCACGCCGCGCGGCGTTTCCACGTGGTAGGCGCCGATGTGCTGCGTGATGCCGCCGGCCTCGCCCGCCGCGACCTTGGTGCGGCGGATGTAGTCGAGCAGCGACGTCTTGCCATGATCGACGTGGCCCATCACGGTCACCACCGGCGGGCGCGGCTCGCCGGTCGCATCCTGCGCCGCATCCTGCGCCGATTCGGTCAGGTAGGCCTCGGGATCCTCGAGCTTCGCGGCCTTGGCCTTGTGGCCCATCTCCTCGACCACGATCATCGCCGTTTCCTGGTCGAGCGCCTGATTGATGGTGGCCATGGTGCCGAGCTTCATCAGCACCTTGATCACCTCTGCCGCCTTCACCGACATGCGGTGCGCGAGCTCGCCCACCGCGATCGTCTCGGGCACCGCGATCTCGCGCGTGACGGGCTCGGCCGGCTGGCTGAAGCTCTGCTCGCTCGCGCCTGCGCTCGCGCCGCCGCGGTGCCGCGCGCCACCGCGCGCGTGCCAGCCGCCGACCCCGCCGCCCATGTCGCCGCGCGTCTTGATCGTGCGTCGGCGCACCGAGTCGTCGCGCATGGTGGTGGTGGGCTTCGCCTTCTTCGGCTTCTTGTCGGGCTTGGCGTCGCCGGTCTTGGGCGCATGCAGCGTGCCTTCCACCGGCGGCGCGGCGGCCCCCGGCTGCAGCTGCGCCTTCTCGATCGCCACCTGCGCCTCGCGCTCCGCCGCGCGCTGCTCCGCCTCGCGGCGCTCGCGCTCCTGCTTCTCCTTGAGCTCCGCCGCCTGCAGCGCCGAGAGCTGCTCGTGGCGCCGCGCCTCGTCCGCGCGCAGCTTGCTTTCGCGGTCGTCGATGACCGGCGGCGGCGGCGGGCTTGCCGGCGCCTGGGCCACGGGCGCCGGCGCGGGCGGCGGCGCCTCGGCGACGCTCTCCTGCTGCGGCTCGGCTGCCGAATCGCGCTTCACGAACACGCGCTTCTTGCGCACTTCCACCTGGATGGTGCGCGCCTTGCCCGAGGTGTCGGACTTCTTGATGATCTCGCTCGACTGCTTGCGCGTGAGCGTGATCTTGTTCTTCGGCTCCGCGCTGCCGTGCGACTTGCGCAGGTACTCGAGCAGCCGCGACTTGTCGGCTTCGGTGAGCGAGTCGTCGGGCGCGCGCTTTTCAACGCCGGCGGCGCGCAATTGCTCGAGCAGCACCGATGGCGGCACCTTCAGTTCACTAGCAAACTGCGCGACGCTGGTCTGGGCCACGTTACTGCGCCTCCTTGATTTGCGCTTCGCCATCCTGCGCGAACCAGTGCGCGCGCGCCGCCATGATCAGGGTCTTGGCGCGCTCGTCGTCGATCCCGGTCATCTCCGCGAGCTCGTCGACCGCCAGGTCGGCGAGGTCGTCGCGCGTCTTCACGCCGCCCTCGGCCAGCTTGGCGGCGAGCTGCGTGTCCATGCCCTCCAGCTGCAGCAGGTTCTGGTCGACGCCTTCCACCTTCTCCTCGCTGGCGATGGCCTGCACCAGCAGCGCGTTGCGCGCGCGGCTGCGCAGCTCGTTGACCGTGTTCTCGTCGAAGGCCTCGATCTCCAGCATCTCGTTGATCGGCACGTAGGCCACTTCCTCCAGGGTGGAGAAGCCCTCCTGGATCAGGATGTTGGCCACTTCCTCGTCGACGTCGAGGCGCTGCATGAAGATCTCGCGCACGCGGGTGGACTCCTCCTCCTGCTTCTTGGTGGATTCCGCCTCGGTCATGAGATTGATGGTCCAGCCGGTGAGCTCGGAGGCCAGGCGCACGTTCTGCCCGCTGCGGCCGATGGCGATGGCCAGATTCTCCTCGTCCACCACCACGTCCATGGCGTGCTTTTCCTCGTCGACCAGGATCGAGCTCACCTCGGCCGGCGCGAGCGCCCCGATGACGAACTGCGCCGGGTCCGCGGACCACAGCACGATGTCGACGCGCTCGCCCGCCAGCTCCTGGGTCACCGCCTGCACGCGCGAGCCGCGCATGCCCACGCAGGTGCCGATCGGATCGATGCGCCGGTCGTTGGTGTGCACCGCGATCTTGGCGCGCACGCCGGGGTCGCGCGCCGCCGACTTGATCTCGAGCAGC
>JBFFZT010000374.1:0-3085 GCA_041568535.1 Burkholderiales bacterium
CCCTTGGAGTGCGGTAGCCGCGGCAGGGTAGCTGAAACAGCCTGCGGTCTTCCAGGCGCAGCGCGGAAAGGCTGCCCCCCCAGACGCAGCCGGTGTCGAGCGCGGCGAGCTTTTCGGTCAGCTTGAGGCCGAGCGCGGACCAGTGGCCGCAGACGATGGCCGCCTCCCCCGCAGGGCGCAGCTCGAACCACGGCCGGTAGCCCGGGGGCGCGTCGCGGCCCTTGGCCTGCACGTCCATTTCCCCGCTCGGCGTGCAAAAGCGCAGCCGCGCCATGGCGTTGACGATGACCCGCAGCCGGTCCCAGCCGGCGAGCGCGTCGCGCCAGGCGCGCGGCTCGGCGCCGTACAGCGCGCCGAGGAACTCGCGATAGCGCGGGCCGCGCAGCGCGTCCTCGACTTCGCGCGCAAGGAGCAGCGCCTTTTCGATCGACCACTGCGGCAGCAGCCCCGCGTGCACCATGGCGTAGCCGCCTTCGGCGTGCATCAGCGGGCGGTGGCGCAGCCACGCAATGAGCCGCGGCGCGTCCGGCGCCGCGAGCACCGCCTGCAGCGTGTCGTCGGCGCCGTCGCGCGCATGACCTTCGGCGAGCCGCAGCAGATGGAAGTCGTGGTTGCCGAGCACGACCACGGCGCGCTCGCCGAGCGCCTGCACGCGGCGCAGCACCTCGAGCGACTGCGGACCGCGGTTGACCAGGTCGCCGACGAACCACAGCCGATCGCGCGTTGCGTCGAAGCGCAGCTGCGCGAGCAGCGCGTCGAGCTCGTCCGCGCAGCCCTGCACGTCGCCGATTGCGTAGGTCGCCATCGCCGGCGAGTCTACCGCGCCCCGGAACTCGCGCCGCGCCGTGCGACACTAACCCTCGCCATGCTCAAGCACCTGAAGGGACTGTTCGAGGCGCCGGCGCCGCGCGCAATGCCCGGCTTCGAGCGCCGCCACCTGCAGGTCGCGGTCGCCGCGCTGCTGCACGAGGCGCGCCGCGCCGATTACCACCAGGGCGACGACGAGTATGCCGTGGCGCTGCGCGCGCTCGCCGAGATGTTCGGGCTGAGCAACGCGCAGTGCGCTGCGATCCTCGAGGAGGGACGCGAGCGCGCCGAGCAGCTCACCAGCTACTACGCGCCGGTGACCGTGATCAAGCGCGAGTTCTCGCTCGAGGCGCGCGTGCGCCTGGTCGAGCACCTGTGGCGCATCGCCTACGCCAACGGCAAGCTCGACCCTTACGAGGACCACTACGTGCGCAAGATCGCGCACCTGCTGTACGTGCCGAACACGCAGAGCATGCTGGCGCGCAACCGCGCGCGCGGCTAGAGCGCGGCGTCCATGCGGCGGTACTGGATCGCCTCGGCGACCTGGGCGGCGCCGATCGCCTCGCTCGCCGCCAGGTCGGCGATCGAGCGCGCCACGCGCAGCACGCGGTGGTAGGCACGCGCCGAGAGCGCCAGTCGCGCGATCGCCTGCTTGACCAGCGCGCCGGCCTCGCGGTCCACGGCGCAGTAAAGCTCGATCTCGCGCGTGCCGAGCTGCGCGTTGGCTTTGCCCTGGCGCGCGAGCTGACGCTCGCGCGCCGCAACGACGCGGGTGCGGATCTGCTCGGAGGTATCGCCGTCCGCCGTTGCGGTCAGCTCGGCCTCGCGCGGCACCGGCGCCTCCACTTTGAGGTCGATGCGATCGGCAAGCGGCCCTGAAATGCGCGTGCGGTAGTGCGCGATGGCGTCGGGCGTGCACCGGCAGCGCCCCGAGGCATGGCCGAGGTAGCCGCAGGGACAGGGATTCATCGCCGCCAGCAGCTGGAAGCGCGCCGGAAAGCGCGCCTGGCGCACGCCGCGCGCGAGCGCGATCCAGCCCGTTTCCAGCGGCTCGCGCAGCGCCTCCAGCGCTTCGCGCGCGAACTCGGGCAGCTCGTCGAGGAACAGCACGCCGTGGTGCGCAAGCGAGATCTCGCCCGGGCGCGGCGGGTTGCCGCCACCGACCAGAGCCACGCGCGACGCGGTGTGGTGCGGGGCGCGCAGCGGGCGCGCGCCCCAGCGCGCCGGGTCGAAGCCTGCCACCGACGCCGACTGGATGGCGGCGCTCTCCAGCGCCTCGGCCGGGCTCATGGGCGCGAGGATGCCGGCGAAGCGCGCCGCCAGCATGGACTTGCCGGTGCCGGGCGGGCCGAGGAGCAGGACGCTGTGCCCGCCCGCGGCCGCCACTTCCAGGGCGCGCTTGGCGGCGGCCTGGCCTTTGACGTCGCGGAAGTCCGCGTACGCCGGGGCGGCGTGCGCGGCGCCATTGCGGCGCGGTGCGATGCGCGCCTCGCCCGCGAGGTGCGCGCACACTTCGAGTAGCGACCTCGCCGGAAGCACGAGCGCGCGCTCGGCGAGCGCGGCCTGCGCGGCGTTCTCCGCGGGCAGGACGAAGGCGCGCCCGGCCCGGGCCGCGCCGAGCGCCATGGCGAGCGCGCCGCGCACCGGGCGCAGCTCCCCGGTCAGCGAGAGCTCGCCCGCAAACTCGTGCCCGGCGAGCGCGGCGGCTTTGAGCTGCCCGCTCGCCGCGAGGATGCCGAGCGCGATCGGCAGATCGAAGCGGCTCGAATCCTTCGGCAGGTCGGCGGGCGCGAGATTGACCGTGATGCGCCGCGCGGGAAACTCGAACTGCGCGTGGTGCAGGGCGGCGCGCACGCGGTCCTTGGCTTCGCGCACCTGCGCATCGGGCAGCCCGACGATGTTGAACGCCGGCAGCCCCGGGCCGAGGTGCACCTCGACGGTCACCTCGGGCGCATCGATTCCTGCGAGCGCACGGCTCGCCACACTGGCCAGCGCCATGGGCACCCCCTTGCGGGGTACAACGCGGCGCGCGGCGCGCGGTTTACCGCTTGCTTTCGAGCTCGGCCACGCGCGCTTCGAGCGCCGCGAGCTTGGCCTGCGCGCGCTCGAGGAGCTTTCTCTGCACGTCGAAGTCCTCGCGCAGCACGACGTCGAAGCGGTCGAAGAACGCCGCGAGCAGGGCGCGCAGGTTCTTCTCCAGATCCTGCGCCGGCGAGTTGCGGGCGGCCTCGCCCAGGCGCTCGCCGAGATCTTCCAGAACGCGCTTGTCGATCATGGC
>JBFFZT010000375.1:0-3082 GCA_041568535.1 Burkholderiales bacterium
CTGCAGCAGCCGCGCGGCATCGTGCACGAGTTCCGGCGCATGAACCAGTACGGCATCCTCGGGCGCTACCTGCCCGAGTTCGGCCGCATCGTCGGCCAGATGCAGCACGACCTGTTCCACGTCTATACCGTGGACCAGCACATCCTGATGGTGGTGCGCAACCTGCGCCGCTTCACCATGGCCGAGTTCGCGCACGAGTTTCCGCTGTGCAGCCAGCTGATGAACGGCTTCGAGCGGCGCTGGCTGCTGTATGTGGCGGCGCTCTACCACGATATCGCCAAGGGCCGCGGTGGCGACCACTCCGAGCTCGGCATGCGCGACGTGCGCGCGTTCTGCCGGCGCCACGGCCTGTCGCGGGAAGACACCGAGCTCGCCGCGTTCCTCGTCGAGCACCACCTCAGCATGTCGGGCACCGCGCAAAAGCAGGACGTGCACGACCCCGAGGTGGTGCGCGCCTTCGCCGAGCTGGTCGGCAGCGAGCGGCGGCTGGTCGCGCTCTACCTGCTCACGGTGGCCGACATCCGCGGCACCAGCCCCAAGGTGTGGAACGCCTGGAAGGCGAAGCTGCTCGAAGACCTGTTCCGCGCCGCGCGGCGCGTGCTCGCCGGCGATGCGCCGGCGCTCGATGCGGCGCTGGCGGAGAAGCAGGAGGAAGCGGCGCGGCTGCTGCGCCTGTACGCGCTCTCGGACACCGTCAAGGAGCGCTTCTGGGCGCAGCTCGACACGCCCTACTTCCTGCGCCACGACGCGCAGGAGATCGCCTGGCAGACGCGCAACCTGCATTACCGCGTCGACGCCGCGGCGCCGGTGGTCAAGGCGCGGCTGGCGCCGATCGGCGAGGGGCTGCAGGTGATGATCTACAGTCCGGACCGCGAGTCGCTGTTTGCGCGCATCTGCGGCTACTTCGAGCGCACCGGCTTCAACATCGCCGAGGCGAAGGTGCACACGACGCGCCACGGCTACGCGCTCGATACGTTTCTCGTCATGGGCCAGGGCCCGGGCGCGCACTATCGCGACATGCTGCTGCAGATCGAAAAGGAGCTCGCCGAAGAGCTCGAGGCGCGCGCGCCGCTGCCGCCACCGCGCGGCGGTCGCCTGTCGCGGCGCGCGCGGCATTTCCCCGTGTCGCCGGTGGTCGACCTGCGGCCCGACGAGCGCGGGACCTACCAGGTGCTGTCGATCGTCGCCAGCGACCGCCCGGGCCTGCTGTACGCGGTGGCGCGCACGCTCGCGCAGCACGGCGTGAGCGTGCACACGGCCAAGATCAACACGCTGGGCGACCGTGCCGAGGACGTGTTCCTGGTCTCGGGCGAGGCGCTGCAGCGGCCGCGGCAGGTGCTGCAGCTCGAGCAGCAGCTGCTGCGCGAGCTGCAGGTCGCCTAGGCGCTAGTCCTCGGGCGGCAGGTCCTGGCCGGGAAACAGGGCCTCGTTGAAGCCGAACTTGCGGAAGTCGCGGATGCGCATCGGGTAGAGCACGCCGTCGAGGTGGTCGCACTCGTGCTGCACGACGCGCGCGTGAAAGCCTTCCACCACGCGCTCGAAACGCCCGCCCCGCTCGTCGAAGCCGGCGTAGCGCAAGTGCCGGAAGCGCGGCACCATGCCGCGCATTCCCGGCACCGACAGGCAGCCTTCCCAGTCCTCTTCCTTGTCGGCGGTGAGCGGCTCGAGGACCGGGTTGATCAGCACCGTGTCGGGCACCTCCTCCACGTGCGGGTAGCGCGGGTTGGCGTGCACGCCGAAGATCACCACGCGCAGGCCCACCCCGATCTGCGGCGCCGCCAGCCCGGCGCCGTTGTAGTGCGCCATCGTGTCGCGCATGTCCGCGAGCAGCGCGGCGAGCTCCGCGGTGCCGAACTGCGCCACCGCTTGCGCCTTCTGCAGCAGGCGCGGATCGCCCATGCGCAGGACCTCGCGGATCATGCGCCCACCAGCTGCTCGATGATGCGGCGCACGCGCCCCATGGCCTCCTCGAGCACCGCCTCGATGCGCTCCATCGGAATGGCGTGCTCGCTGTCGCCGCGGCCGGCGGCGTAATTCGCGCTGACCGCGATCGCGGCGTACTCCAGGCCCAGCTCGCGCGCGAGCGCCGCTTCCGGCATGCCCGTCATGCCGACGATGTCGGCGCCGTCGCGCTCGAGACGGTTGATCTCGGCCGCGCTTTCCAGGCGCGGGCCCTGCGTGGCGGCATAGGTGCCGCCGTCGAGCACCTGCTCGCCGCAGGCGCGTGCCGCCGCCAGGATGCGCTGGCGAAGCGCGGGCGTGTACGGCTCGGTGAAGTCGATGTGCGTGACCGGCGTCCCGGCCCCCTCGAAGAACGTGGCGCGGCGCCCCCAGGTGTAGTCGATGATCTGGTCGGGCACCAGCAGCGCACCCGGCGCCACGTCGCGGCGGATGCCGCCCACCGAAGCGATCGAGACCACGCCCGAGACGTTCTCTTCCTTCAGCGCCCAGAGGTTGGCTCGGTAGTTCACCTCGTGCGGCGCGATGGTGTGGCCGTAGCCGTGGCGTGCCAGGAACACCATGCCGCGGCCGCGGATCGAGCCGAAGGTCAGCGCCCCCGAGGGCTCGCCGTACGGCGTGCGCACCACCTTGCGTTGCGTGATCTCCAGGCTCGCGAGCTTCGACAGGCCGCTGCCGCCGATGACCGCGAGCGTCATGTGCCCCTCATGGCGCGGATCTCCGGCAGGTTGCGCCAGAACCCCTTGGCGTCCATCCCGCAGCCGAACACGAAGCGATCGGGAATGCGCACGCCGACGAAGTCGGCGCGGATCGGCTTGGATCCGGGCAGATCCTTCTCCACCAGGACGGCGCTCAGTACCTGGGCTGCGCCCTGGGTCAGCAGCTGCTCGCGGATCGCGCTGAGCGTCTGGCCGTGATCGAGGATGTCGTCGAGCAGCAGCACGGTGCGGCCGCGCACGTCCTCCGGCGGGCTGACGCGCCACGCGATGCCGCCACCGCGGGTGGCCGCACCGTAGCGCGTCGCGTGGACGTAGTCGAGATCCAGCGGAAAACGCAGGCGCGGCAGCAGCTGCCCGGCGAACACCACCGCGCCGCCCATCACCACCAGCACCATCGGGTAGGC
>JBFFZT010000376.1:0-3077 GCA_041568535.1 Burkholderiales bacterium
AAACAGCGGCTGCGGCCGCGCCACGGTGGCCTGGTAGCCATCGCTGAAATCGTCGAACGCGGCGAGCGCTTCCTTCGGGTCCTCGCCCGCGCGCAACTCGAAGGCGTCGAAGCCGCACTGCGCCATGAAGTACAGGTGGTCGCGCACCACCGCGCCGACGGCGCGCAGCTCGCCCCGGTAGGCGTAGCGCTCGCGCAAGAGCCGCCCGATGGAATAGCCGCGGCCGTCGCCGAACGCGGGAAAGCGCACGGCGATGGTCGTCAGCCCGTCGAGCATGTCGACGAGCGACGCGGGGTCGTCGCCCGCCTCCAGCACCGCCATGTCAGGCGGCGGCGAGGCTTCGTCGACGATCTTGCCGTCTTTGATCAGGGTCGCCATAGACTTTCGCCTTGAAGGGTTCGACGCCGACGCGGTGCACGACGTCGATGAAGCGCTCGGCATCGCTGTCGCGATGCTCGAGGTAGGTCTCGATCAGCCGCTCGATGACGTCGGGCACCTCGGCGCGCGCGAACGCGGGCCCGATCACCTTGCCGAGGCTCGCCGGCGCCTGATTGCCGCCGACCTCGATCTGGTACCACTCCTCGCCGTTCTTATCGACGCCGAGGATGCCGATGTGGCCGACGTGGTGGTGGCCGCAGGCGTTCATGCAGCCCGAGATGTTGAGGTCGAGCTCGCCGATGTCGTGCAGGTAGTCGAGGTCGTCGAAGCGGCGCTGGATCGCCTCGGCCACCGGGATCGACTTGGCGTTGGCGAGCGAGCAGAAGTCGCCCCCCGGGCAGGAGATGATGTTGGTGAGCAGGCCGATGTTGGGCGTGGCGAGGCCCAGCGCGCGCAGCTCGCGCCACAGCGCCTCGAGCCGGTCCTGGCGCACGTCGGCGAAGACGAGGTTCTGCTCGTGCGTGACGCGCACTTCGGCGAAGCTGTAGCGCTCGGCGAGCCCCGCCACCGCGTCCATCTGGTCGGACGTCAGGTCGCCGGGCGGCACGCCCGTCTTTTTCAGCGACAGCGTCACCGCGGCGTAGCCGGGCTGCTTGTGCGGATGCACGTTGCGGCGGAGCCAGGCCGCGAACGGCCCCTGCTGCGGGAACTTCATGTCGGCGAGCGTCGCGTAGGCCGGGCGCGTGAAGCGGCCCTCGACGCGCCGCACCTCCTCATCGGTCAAGGTAGCGGGCCCGTCTTTGAGGTGCCCCCACTCGGCCTCGACCTCGGCGCGGAAGCGCTCGATGCCGCGCTCCTTCACCAGGATCTTGATGCGCGCCTTGTTCATGTTGTCGCGCCGCCCGTGGCGGTTGTAGACGCGCAGGATGGCGTCGAGATAGGTGAGCAGGTGCGGCCAGGGCAGGAACTCGCGCACCACCTGGCCGACGATCGGCGTGCGACCGAGGCCGCCGCCGACGATGACGCGAAAGCCGACCGCGCCCGAAGGGTCCTTCCGCGCGTGCAGGCCGATGTCGTGCACGAAGGTCGCTGCGCGGTCGGCCGCCGCGCCGTTCACCGCGATCTTGAACTTGCGCGGCAGGTAGCTGAACTCCGGGTTGAAGGTCGACCACTGGCGGATGAGCTCGCACCAGACGAACGAGTTGACGATCTCGTCGGCGGCCACGCCCGCGAACTGATCCGTGGTGACGTTGCGCACGCAATTGCCCGAGGTCTGGATGGCGTGCATCTGCGCGCCGGCGAGCTCGGCGAGCATCTCCGGCACGTCTTCGAGCCGCGGCCAGTTGAGCTGCAGGTTCTGGCGCGTGGAGAAGTGGCCGTAGCCGCGGTCGTAGCGCCGCGCCAGGTCGGCGAGCGTGCGCAGCTGCGCCGCCGAGAGCAGCCCGTAGGGGATGGCGATGCGCAGCATCGGCGCGTAGCGCTGGATGTAGAGGCCGTTCCGCAGCCGCAGCTGCTTGAAGTCGTCCTCGGCGAGCTTCCCGGCGAGGAAGCGCCGCGTCTGATCGCGGAACTGCGCCACCCGCTCGTCGACCAGGCGCTGGTCGATGCCGTCGTAGAGGTACATGGGGCGCGATTGTGGCCGCGCCCTTTATACATTCAAAGACTAAAATGCTAAGATCTTATGCAGGGGGGTTATTATGAAGATCCAGCAGCTGCGCTACCTCGCCGAAGTCGCGCGCCGCGAGCTCAGCGTCTCGGCGGCCGCCGAGGCGCTGCACACCTCGCAGCCCGGCGTCTCGCGCCAGATCAAGGAGCTCGAGGACGAGCTGGGCGTGACCATCTTCGTGCGCCACGGCAAGCGCCTCACCGGCATCACCGAGCCCGGGCGCGCGGTGCTCGGCATCGCCGAGCGCATCCTCGCCGAGGCCGCCAACCTGAAGCGCGCGGGCGCCGAGTTCGCGAACGAGGGCGCGGGCTCGCTCACCATTGCCACCACCCATACGCAGGCGCGCTACTACCTGCCGCGCGCCGTCGCCGCGTTCAAGCGCCGCTACCCGAAGGTGCACCTCGTCATCCACCAGGGCAATCCGACGCAGATCTGCGCGCAGGTGGCCGCGGGCGAAGCCGATCTGTGCGTCGCCACCGAGGCGATCGACGAGCACGCGGCGCTCGTGTCGCTGCCCTGCTACCAGTGGAACCGCTGCGTGGTAGTGCCCCCGCGCCACCCGCTGCTGAAGGAAAAGCCGCTGACGCTCGAGCAGCTGGCGCGCCATCCGATCATCACCTACGACTTCGCGTTCGCCAACCGCTCGCTCGTCAACCGCGCGTTCGAGCTGCGCGGCCTCACGCCCGAGGTGGTGCTGTCGGCGGTCGACGCCGACGTCATCAAGACCTATGTCGAGCTCGGCCTGGGCGTGGGCATCATGGCGGCGATGGCCTTCGACGCCAGGCGCGACCGGCCGCTGCAGGCCATGGACGCCGCGCACCTGTTTCCCTCCTCCACCACGCGCCTCGGCATCAAGCGCGGCGCCTGGCTGCGGCGCTTCGCCTATGATTTCATCGAGATGCTCGCGCCGCAGCTCTCGCGCGAGCTGGTGGAATCCACCGTGGCGGGCAAGGCGGGGTCGCGCTACGAGCTCTAGATGAAGGCGTGGCGCACGCGCGCCGAGATCCACTCGCTCGCGATCACCGAGGCGAGG
>JBFFZT010000377.1:0-3069 GCA_041568535.1 Burkholderiales bacterium
GAAGACGGTGCGTGGCTACTCGATGTTCGGCGACTCGTTCGTCTACGTGCTGTTCGAAGACGGCACCGACCTGTACTGGGCCCGCTCGCGCGTGCTCGAGTACCTGAACCAGGTGCAGGCGCGCCTGCCCGCGGCGGCCAAGCCCGCGCTCGGGCCCGACGCCACCGGCGTGGGTTGGATCTACCAGTACGCGCTGGTAGATCGCAGCGGCCGCCACGACCTCGGGCAGCTGCGCGCGCTGCAGGACTGGTTTCTCAAGTACGAGCTGAAAAGCGTGCCCGACGTCGCCGAGGTGGCCTCGGTCGGCGGCATGGTGCGGCAGTACCAGATCGTGCTGTTCCCGGAGCGGCTGCGCGCCTACGGCATCTCGCACAACCGGGTGATCGACGCGGTGCAGCGCGCCAACCGTGAGACCGGCGGCTCGATCCTGGAGCTGGGCGAGGCCGAGTACATGGTGCGCTCCGACGGTTACCTCAAGTCGCTGGAGGACTTCGGCGCCGTGCCGCTCGGCGTGAGCGATACCGGCACGCCGGTGATGCTGCGCGACGTGGCGCGCATCCAGATGGGCCCGGAGATGCGCCGCGGCGTGTCCGAGCTCGACGGCGAAGGCGAGGCCGTGGGCGGGATCGTCATCATGCGCCACGGCCGCAACGCGCTCGAGATCATCGCGGCGGTCAAGGCGAAGCTGGCGTCGCTCAAGCCGAACCTGCCTCCGGGAGTCGAGATCGTTGAGACCTACGACCGCTCGGGCCTCATCGTGCGCGCCGTGCGGCACCTGGCCGAGAAGCTGGCCGAGGAGTTCGTCGTCGTCGCGCTCGTCTGCCTCGCGTTCCTGCTGCATCTGCGCAGCGCCCTCGTCGCCATCGTCACGCTGCCGCTCGGCATCCTCGCGGCGTTCATCGTCATGCGCTACCAGGGGGTGAATGCCAACATCATGTCGCTCGGCGGCATCGCCATTGCCATTGGTGCGATGGTGGACGCGGCCATCGTCATGATCGAGAACGCGCACAAGCGCATCGAGGCGTGGCGGCATGCGAATCCGCAAGGCAGGCTTGCCGGCGAGGCGCACTGGCGCTTGATTGCGGATGCCGCCGCGGAGGTCGGGCCGGCGCTGTTCTTTTCGCTGCTGATCATCACGCTGTCGTTCATTCCGGTGTTCGCGCTCGAGGCGCAGGAGGGGCGGCTGTTCTCGCCGCTCGCCTTCACCAAGACCTACGCCATGGCGGCCGCGGCGATCCTGTCCGTGACGCTCGTGCCGGTGCTGATGGGCTACCTGATCCGCGGCCGCATTCCGGACGAGCGCCGCAATCCGATCAACCGATTCCTGATCGCCGCCTATCGCCCCTTGCTGGCTGCGGTATTGCGCGCCCCGGGAACGACGCTCGTGATTGCCGCCCTGGTGGCGGCGTCCACGCTGTGGCCGATCGCGCGCACCGGCACCGAGTTCATTCCGCCGCTCGACGAGGGCGACCTGCTCTACATGCCGACGGCGCTGCCCGGCCTGTCACCCGGAAAAGCCGCGCAACTGCTGCAGCAGACCGACAAGCTGATCGCCACGGTGCCGGAGGTCGAGCGCGTATTCGGCAAGATCGGGCGCGCGGATACGGCGACCGACCCGGCGCCGCTGGAGATGTTCGAAACCACCGTGCGCCTCAAGCCGCGCTCCGAGTGGCGGCCCGGAATGACGCCGGAAAAGCTCATCGAAGAGCTCGACCGGCGCGTGCAGCTGCCGGGTCTGGCCAATCTCTGGATCCCGCCGATCCGCAATCGCATCGACATGCTCGCCACGGGCATCAAGAGCCCGCTGGGCATCAAGGTCGCGGGCGATGACCTCGCGGCCATCGAAAGCGCCGCGGCGAGCATCGAGCGCGCCGTGAAGACGGTCCCCGGCGTGAGCTCCGCGCTTGCCGAGCGGGTACGGGGCGGGCGCTACATCGAGATCAGCATCGACCGCAACGCCGCGGCGCGCTTCGGCCTCAACATCGCCGATGTGCAGTCGGTGGTCTCGGCGGCCATCGGCGGCGAGAACATCGGCGAGACCATCGAGGGTCGGCAGCGCTTTCCGATCAACGTGCGCTACGCGCGCGAGGTGCGCGATTCGGTGGACAAGATCCGCACCCTGCCCATCGTCACCGAGCGCGGCGCGCAGATCCCGCTCTCGTCGGTGGCGAGCGTGGCGATCGCCGACGGGCCGCCGATGCTCAAGTCGGAGAACGCGCGGCTGAACGGCTGGATCTACGTCGACATCCGCGGCCGCGACCTCGGCTCGGTGGTGGCGGACGCGCAGCGCGCCGTGGCACGGGAGGTCAAGCTGCCCCCGGGCATCTCGGTGACCTGGTCCGGGCAGTTCGAGTTTCTGGAACGCGCGAAAGCCCGGCTCACGCTGGTGGTGCCCTTCGTCCTGCTCATCATCCTGGTCCTGCTCTACATGACGTTCCAGCGCATGGACGAGGCGCTGCTCATCATGGTGTCGCTGCCGTTCGCGCTGGTCGGAGGCTTCTGGACCCTGTATGCCCTCGGCCACAACCTGTCGGTGGCGAGCGCGGTGGGCATGATCGCGCTCGCCGGGGTGGCGGCCGAGTTCGGCGTCGTCATGTTGCTTTACCTCAAGCAGGCGATCGAGCGGCACGAGGGCACGCTTGCCAATGGTGCCCTGCTCGAGGCGCTGGACGAGGGCGCGGTGCAGCGCGTGCGGCCGAAGGCCATGACCGTGGCCGTGATCCTCGCGGGCCTGGCGCCCATCATGTGGTCGTCCGGCACTGGCGCCGAGGTGATGCAGCGCATCGCCGCGCCCATGATCGGGGGAATGATCACCGCGCCGCTGCTGTCCATGTTCGTGATACCCGCGGCGTACTACCTGATGCGGAGGGGCAAGGCATGAAAGACGGCAGTTTCTGCAGACGCTGGCGCAGATCCAGCGGGTCTTTTCGGCCGCCGCCTGAAACGGGTATCGTCGCACGATGCCGGGCGCGGACGTCGCATCCCTCATTCTTCTGCCGATCGGGCTGGGCCTGTTCGGGTTCATCGAGCCGTGCTCGATCGGGGCAACGCTGCTGTTCGTGAAGACCA
>JBFFZT010000378.1:0-3068 GCA_041568535.1 Burkholderiales bacterium
GGTGCTGCTCGAGGAATGGCTGCGCCGGCACACGCCGGGCGACATCGCCTGGGCGCAGCTGCCTTTCGACCACCCCGTGTACATCCTGTTCACCTCGGGCACCACGGGCAAGCCCAAGTGCATCGTGCACGGCGCGGGCGGCACGCTGCTCGCCGCCCTGAAGATGTACAAGCTGCAGTTCGACGTGCGGCCCGCGGACCACTTCTTCTACTACACCACCTGCAACTGGGTGATGTGGAACCTGCTGCTCCACGGCCTTGCAGCGGAAGCGACGGTGATGCTCTATGACGGCTCGCCGTTCGCGCGCGAGGGGCGCATCCTGTTCGAGTACGCGCAGCGCGAGCGCTTCAGCCACTTCGGCACCTCGGCGAAGTTCATCGACGCCATCGCCAAGCGCGGGCTGAAGCCCGTCGAGAGCTTCCCGCTGCCCGGCCTGCGCATGATCGTGTCGACCGGCTCGCCGCTGGTGCCCGAGAGCTACGACTACGTCTACCGCGACATCAAGGCCGACGTCTGCCTGTCGTCGATCTCCGGCGGCACCGACATCATGGCGGGGTTCGCGGACGCCAACCCGGTGCTGCCGGTGTACCGCGGCGAGCTGCAGTGCCGCTCGCTCGGCCTGGCGGTCGAAGTGTTCGACGAGGAGGGCCGGTCGATCGTTGGGCAAAAGGGCGAGCTCGTGTGCACCAAGCCCTTTCCCTCGATGCCGCTCGGCTTCTGGAACGATCGCGGCGGCGAGAAGTACCACGCCGCCTATTTCGCCAAGTACGACAACGTCTGGTGCCACGGCGACTGGTGCGAGCTGACCGAGCGCGGCACGATGATCGTCTACGGACGCTCCGACGCGACGCTCAACCCGGGCGGCGTGCGCATCGGCACCGCCGAGATCTACGGCCAGGTGGAGAAGGTCCCCGAGGTCGAGGAATCGGTCGCCATCGGGCAGCTGTGGCCGCCCGATCAGCCCACCGACACGCGCGTGGTGCTGTTCGTGAAGTTGCGCGAGGGATTGCAGCTCGATGCCGCGCTCGAGGAGCGCATCCGGCGCCAGATCGGCGATCACACCACCAAGCGCCACGTGCCGGCGAAGATCGTGCAGGTGGCGGATATCCCGCGCACCAAGAACAACAAGGTGGTGGAGCTGGCGGTGAAAGCGGTGGTGCACGGGATGCCGGTGACGCATACCGACGCGCTCGCCAACCCCGAGGCGCTCGAGCTTTACCGCGATCTCCCCGAACTGCAGACCTGAGGCCGCCATGATCATCGTCCACCACCTGAACAATTCCCGCTCGCAGCGCGTGCTGTGGCTGCTCGAGGAGCTCGGGGTGCCCTACGAAGTGAAGCGCTACCAGCGTGACCGCAAGACGATGCTCGCGCCGCCCGAGCTGCGCGCGGTCCACCCGCTGGGGAAGTCGCCGGTGATCGAAGATGACGGACAGACGCTGGCGGAATCCGGCGCCATCGTCGAATACCTGGCCGAGCGCTACGGCGAGGGGCGCCTGGTGCCCGCCGCCGGCACGCCCGAGCGCCTGCGCTACCGCTACTGGATGCACTTCGCCGAAGGCACGGCGCAGCCGCCGCTGCTGCTGAAGCTCCTGTTCGACCGCGTGGAGACCGGACCGATGCCGTTCTTCGTGCGCCCGGTGGCGCGCGGCATCGCGCAGCGCGTGAAAAGCACCTACGTGCAGCCGAACATCGAGCGCATTCTCGACTTCATGGAAAGCGAGCTCGCCGGACGCGACTGGTTCGCGGGCGCGCAGTTCAGCGCCGCGGACGTGCAGATGAGCTTTCCGCTGGAAGCGGCCGTGGTGCGCGGCGGCCTGGACGCGAAGCGGCCGCGCCTGATGGACTTCCTCGCGCGCATCCACGCGCGCCCCGCCTACCGCCGCGCGATCGAAAAGGGCGGCGAGTACGCGCTGCTGCGCTAGGCGTCGGCTGCGATTTCCTTGCGCAGGCGCACCGCGCGCGCGAACTCGAGCGTCGCCCGCGCGAGCTTGAGGCGATCCTCGGGCGTGCGCATCAGCGTCGGCACCGCGAGCGCGTGGATGCCGCTCGCGCGGATGCCTTCGACCAGCGCCTCGTCGGCGCTGTCGACGATGATGCCGTCGATCAGCTTGTGGTACTCCATGGCCACGGCACGTGCCGAGACTTCGCGCCCTAGCTCGCGCATCATCTTCGCCGCCGAGCCCTGCAGCGCGCGCCCGCCGATGATCGGGCTGACGGCGATCACCGGCGCGCCGCGCTTGCGCAACGCCTCGCGCATGCCGGGCACCGCCAGGATCGGGTGCATCGTGTGGTAGGGGTTGCAGGGCCCGAGCACCACCGCCTCGAGATCGTGCGCGTGCAGCGCTTCCAGCACTGCGTCCGACAGGCGCGCGCCGTCGGCGCCCCCGTACTGGAATTCGCGCACCGCGGGCTCGCATTTCAGGTCGACGAAGTAGTCCTGGAAGCTCATGGCCCCCGATTCGGTGTGCACGATGGTGCGCACCGGGTCGTCGCTCATCGGCAGCACGCGCGCCTCGATGCCCAGGCGCTGCGCCAGGTCCTGCGTCACCTCGGTCGGCGTGCGCTCCGCGCGCAGCGCCTCGGCGCGCAGCAGCTGCAGCGCGAGCGCGCGATCGCCGAGCGGCACCTCGCCGGGCCCGCGCAGGCGCATCAGCATGCCGTGGCAGGCGAAGCTCTCGCCCGCGGGCTCCCAGCCCTTGGCGGGATCGGCGATGCCGGCGAGCGCATACAGCATGTTGTCGATGTCGGGCGCGACGTGCAGGCCGAGGAAGTCGAAGTCGTCGCCGGTGTTCACGATCACGGCGAGGTCCTTGCCGCGCAGGCGGTACAGCCCCTCGGCGAGCTTCGCGCCGCCGATCTGACCGCCCAACGCGACGACCGTGCCCATGCGCGCGATTCTAGCCGCGCGCGATCGCAGCGGCGAGCGCCGCAATCACCTCGGGCTGCTCGCCGAGGACGGGCTCGAGCTCGAGCGTGACGCCCGGATGGCGCGCGCCCGCGGCGGCGGCCAGCTCCGGCAGGTCGCGCTTCGTGTGCGCGCCCTGGCCGAGGAACACGGGCACGAC
>JBFFZT010000379.1:0-3059 GCA_041568535.1 Burkholderiales bacterium
GATGGGTGCCATCGTCCTCGGGGCCGTGGCCGGCGTCGGCTCGTTCTGGGCCGTGTCGTCCCTGAAGCGCGCACTGGGCTACGACGACTCGCTCGACGTGTTCGGCGTGCACGGCGTGGCCGGCATCATCGGCGCGCTCGGCATCGGCATCCTCGCCTCGCCGAGCTTCGGCGGTACCGGCTTCGGCGGCGAGAACGCGAGCATCGGCGCGCAGCTCACCGTGCAGGCGGTGAGCGTGGGCTTCACGCTGGTCTACACGGGCGTGCTGAGCTACATCCTGCTGAAGATCATCGACATGGTGATCGGCTTGCGGGTCACGGACGAGGCGGAAACCGAAGGCCTCGACGTCGCCGAGCATGGCGAGGCGGCCTACAACAACTGAGTTCCTCTTGCAGCGGTAACGAAGTCTCCTCCTAGGTCTCAAGCCTAGTTCGCGGGGCGCGCAAGCGCCCCGCTTTTTTTGGCCCGCACGCGCGCCCGCCTATACTGCGGCGGGGACCGCAATGAACGCCGCCGACCACCTGCTGGGCGAGGCCGCCCTCGCGCGCCACGAAGCGCGCGCGGCGTTCGTCTGCGCCGACCGCACCGTGAGCTACGCCGAGCTCGCCGCCAACATGGCGCGCGCGGCCAATGCGCTGCGCGCGCTCGGCGTGCGCCCCGGCGAGCGCGTACTGCTGCTGCTGCGCGATACGCCGGAATTCGCCGCCGCCTGGCTGGGCGCGGCGCATGCCGGGGCGGTGGCGATCGGGCTGAACGGCAAGCTCGCGGAAAGCGATTACCGCGCCATGGTGGCCGACAGCCAGGCGCGGCTCCTGATCGCCGACGACGCGCTGCTGCCGGTGCTCGGCGCGCTGGCGGCGGAACTCGAGCGCGAGCGTCGCCTGGTGCGCGGCGCCGACTGGCTGGCGCAGACCACGCGCGCCGAGCCGCAGGCGAGGGCGCACGCCGTGCGCGCCGACGATCCCGCGTTCTGGCTGTTCTCCTCGGGCACCACCGGTCGTCCCAAGGCGATCGTGCATGGGCACCGGAGCGTGCTCGCCGCGGGCCAGGCGCAGCGCGAAGTGCTCGGTCTCGGGCCCGGCGACACTGTGTTCGCCACCTCGAAGCTCTTTTTCGCCTACGCGCTGGAAACCGGCATGCTGGGGCCGCTCGCGCTCGGCGCCACCACGATCCTGCATCCGGACTGGGCCGACGTGGAGCACATTCGCGCCATCGTCGCGCGCCACAAGCCGAGCGCCGTATTCAGCGTGCCGACGTTCTATCGCCGGCTGCTGGCGCTGCCGCCGCAGCAGCTGGCGCCGTTTCGCGAGGTGCGCCACTTCGTATCCGCGGGCGAGCGGCTGCCGCAGCCGGTGTTCGAAGGCTGGCGCGCGGCCACCGGGCGCGAGATTCTCGGCATCTACGGCATGTCCGAGACCTTCTGCGTCGTCATGATGACGCCGCTGGGCGAGGGCGGCGCGCTCAGGGGCGGCAAACCGATCGCGGGGGTGCAGACGCGCCTGCTCGCCGAGGACGGCGCGGAGGTCGCCAACGGCGTCCCCGGCGTGCTGTGGGTGCGCCACCCCGCACTCAGTCCGGGTTATGCCAACCGTCCCGAGGCGACGCGCGAGCAGTTTCGCGACGGCTGGTTCTGCACCCGGGACATCTTCGTGCGCGACGCCGAGGGCTTCTACGCCCACCAGGGACGCAGCGACGAGCTGCTGAAGGTTGCCGGGCAATGGGTGCAACCGAGCGAGCTCGAGGAGGCGGTGCTCGGGCTGGACGCGGTGGCGGAGGCGGCCTGCGTGCCGGGCACCGACAGCGACGGCTTCGAGCGCCTGGCGCTGTTTGTCGCGGCGCGCGGCGCGGATACCGCCGCCGCGCTCGCCGCGGCCGGGCGCGCCTGCGAGGCGAAGCTGCCGCGCCACAAGCAGCCGAAATGGATCCTGCCGATCAGCGCGCTGCCGCGCACCGCCACCGGCAAGGTGCAACGCTTCAAGCTGCGCGAACTGCTCGCGCAGGAACGCGGCCGCAAGGCATAAAATCCGCGTTTTCCCCTACGAGGTCCGCATGGCTCATGTCATCCCGCTTTGGTCGCCCCCTTCGCTGCCGGTTGCCGGCGGTGGCGACGCTTTCCCGGTACGGCGCATTTTCTGCGTCGGCCGCAACTATGCCGAGCACCAGAAGGAAATGGGCGGCAGCGGCCGCGAGCAGCCGTTCTTCTTCATCAAGAGCGCGCATGCGCTCGTGCCGGGAGGCGGCGACGTGCACTATCCCCCCAAGACTTCGAACTACCACTACGAGACCGAGCTGGTGGTGGCGCTCGCCAAAGGTGGCCGGCGCATTGCGGCGAATCGCGCCAATGATCACGTCTACGGCTACGCCGTGGGGCTCGACATGACGCGTCGCGACCTGCAGCAGTGGGGCAAGGATCATGGCCGGCCGTGGGATTTCGGCAAGGATTTCGACGAGGCCGCGCCCTGCAGCCCCCTCGCACCGGCGGCCAAGATCGGCCACCCCGCGAAAGGCGCGATCTGGCTGCACGTGAACGGCAAGGAGCGCCAGAAGGCCGATCTCGCCGACATGATCTGGTCGGTGCCGGAACAGATCGCGTACCTCTCCGAGTACTACACGCTCGAGCCCGGCGACATCATCTATTCGGGCACGCCCGCGGGCGTGGGCCCAGTGAAGCCCGGCGACGAGCTGCACGCGCACGTCGACGGCGTGGGTGAACTCAAGGTGAAGATGCTGCCTGCGCTGTGAAGCTGTATACGTACTTTCGCAGCTCGGCGGCGTTCCGCGTACGCATCGCGCTCAACCTGAAGGGCCTCGCCTACGAGCCGGCGTTCGTGCACCTGGCCAAGGGCGAGCACCTGCTGCCGGCTTATGCCAAGGTCAATCCGCAGGGCCTGCTGCCGGCGCTGGAAGTCGACGGCGCACTGCTCGCGCAGTCGATCGCGATCATGGAGTACCTCGAAGAGTCCCATCCGCAGCCGCCGCTGCTGCCGCGCGATCCTCTGGGGCGCGCGCGCGTGAGGAGCCTCGCGCTGATCGTCGCCTGCGAGATCCACCCGCTCAAC